>JALETI010000134.1 GCA_022781515.1 Lachnospiraceae bacterium | reverse complement strand
GAAATGAAAGCAAAGGAGAAGCTGCAGATGTACAGTAAAGCATTTTGCAAAGTATATAATGAATTCGGCTGGAATTATTTTCCGGAGGCCTTCGGTGAACAGCTGCTGATCTGGCTGGAACGGAATCAGGTGGAGGTAAAGGAAAGTATGGATCTGGCCTGCGGTCCGGGCGTGTTGTGTGAGTTTCTTCACAGCCACGGAATTCACGCTTCCGGCATGGATTTTTCAGAAGGTATGATTGCTATTGCAAAGGAACGAAATCCGGAAATTCCCTATGAAGTGGCGGACATGATTACCTATCGTCCGGATAAGGAATTTGATCTGGTAACCTGCACCGGTGATGCGATGAATCATATTATTGATCTGAGGGATCTGGAAAAAATCTTCCATAATGTATACGGCTATCTGAAAAAGGGAGCATATTTTATTTTTGACATTCTGGATCAGAGTGAAATTGCTCTGGGTGAACCGATTCCGCTGGAATGGAGTGATACTGTAACTGCTCAGTTTATGATCACACAAAATGAGGAGGGCATCATCCATCTGAAGACCACGGTTTATGAAAATGGTATCCCCCAGTTTGAAGAGGTGATCACCGAGGTGGTTCATGATACCTATGCGGTCTGTCAGCTGCTGAAAAAATGTGGTTTCCAGGTGGTCAGCTGTGACAATCGTCTGCTGGATGATCAGCCGGCCCGGGGCATGAAATGGTTTGTGATTGCCCGAAAACCTTTGTAATGCTGTAATGCTATAATTCTGTAATGCTGTCACTCTCTGCCATACAGTGTTTACGCCATAGCATCCGGTTCAGATGGAAGAATGACAAAAGGATATCAGCCGCTTTCTCATCAAAGCCAGTTGATATCCCTTATTTTTAACATGAAATAATCAACACTTCATTCCTCTTTTTCCCGATTTTCCTTTTCATACCGGTTTTCTTCTTCATGCTGGTTTCCCTCTTCAAATTGATTTCCCTCTTCATACCGAACTTCCACCAGCCGGAGACCTCTTGCCGGTGCGGTCTGGCTGGCTGCCTGACGATCCAGCGCATCCAGCATTTCCTGTACGTGTTCCGGGGGAAATGCCCCGATTCCTGCCTGAATCAGCGTGCCTGCAATGATTCGCACCATGTTGTAGAGAAAACCGCTTCCTTTTACACAGATTGTGATGAAATCACCGGACTTATCCACATCGATGCTGTAAATTGTTCGTACCGTTGTTAATGCCTGTGTATGAATGGAGCAGAAGCTTTTGAAATCATGCTCTCCCACCAGATAGGCGGCCGCCCGGCGCATCTTTTCCACATCCAGCGGACGATGGAAGAAATAGGATGTATATCGTTCGCAGGGCAGTTCAAATTTCCGGTTCAGAATCCGGTATTCATAGACTTTGGTGCTGACGCATTTTCTGGGATGGAAATCCAGAGGAACCTCACAGGACTCCTGAATTCGGATATCCTCCGGCAGACGCACATTCAGGGCAAATACAAACTTTTCTCCGGGAATTCTGCTTTCCGTATCGAATACTGCCACATTTCCCAGTGCGTGAACGCCTGCATCGGTCCGGCTGGCGCCGATGACCATAATATTTTCTCCTGTCAGATCGGAAATTGCCCGGTTCAGGACGCCTTCAATGGTTTCTCCGTTGTTCTGCACCTGCCATCCACAGTAGCGCGTTCCATCATAAGCTACAATCAACTTTATTCTTTTCATAAATAAAATCCTCTAAAAAGTGTGTGCTTGCAGAGCATTTTGCAGACCGATAAAAATGTGTTTTCCCGGTTTGCAAAAAAGAACCCACCTGCCAGGAGATGAGTTCTGTTATTTGTTTGTATCATCATTTACAATGTATTATCATTTATGATGCACTGTCATTTGTAATGCACTGTCATTTACAAAGGTAAAAACCGGGTTGCAATTATTGCTGCAAAATAAACAGCAAATACCAGATACATGACCCGGTCGGCTCCCTGATACTGCAGCGGTTTCATACGGGTACGTCCTTCACCGCCGTGGTAGCATCTTGCTTCCATGGCCAGAGCCAGATCCGTTGCCCGACGAAATGCGGAGATAAACAGCGGTACCAGAATCGGAACCATGGCCTTGGCTCTCTGAATCAGATTGCCTTCCTCAAAGTTTGCTCCCCTTGCCAGCTGTGCTTTCATCATCTTATCGGTTTCTTCCACCAGTATGGGAATGAATCGCAGAGCAATGGACATCATCATGGCCAGTTCGTGGACCGGAACCTTGACTTTCTTCAGAAAACCGAGGCTTTTTTCCATTGCATCGGTCAGCTGATTGGGAGTTGTGGTGTAGGTCATAATACTGGAGCCGATGATCAGCAGAATCAGTCGAACCGCCATGAAAAATGCCTGCTTTACGCCGGCTGTGGTGATGGTAATGATCCAGAATTTCACCAATACGGTGCCGCCGGTGGTCAGAAACAGATTAAACAGAACACTGAAACACAACAGGAAAATAATCGGTTTCAGACCGCGCATGATAAAGTTCATCGGAACTTTGGACGCTTTGATGTAAACTGCCAGTGCAATCGCACCCAGAAGGTATCCCACCCAATTGTTGGCCATAAACAGGGATACCACATACATCATGGTTGCAAACAGTTTGACACGGGGATCCAGTCTGTGAATAAAAGAATCCACGGAGTAATACTGGCCGATTGTAATTTTTCTTAACATGATGCCGTATCCCCCTGATGAACTTCATTTGTTACATTTAAAAGACTGTCTGCCTGAATGGAAACGGTATTTTTCTTCTTCGAAAGGACCCTTTTCAATTCTTCTCTGGCTTCTTCTATGGTAATAACATCGGTATTCACATCCAGGCCTCGCTCTTTCAGCTGATGCATCAGATAGGTCACCTGCGGTGCTGCCAGACCGATTTTTTCCAGTTCCTTATAATGACGGAACACTTCTCTGGGGGTTCCATCGTATACAGCTTCCCCATGATTCATAACGATCAGACGGTCCACATAACGGGCTACATCTTCCATACTGTGAGACACCAGCACAATTGTCATGTTTCGCTGTTCTTTCAGTTCTTTTATCTGTCCCAGAATTTCATCACGACCTCTGGGGTCCAGACCGGCTGTCGGTTCATCCAGTACCAGAACTTCCGGATTCATGGCCAGAACGCCGGCAATTGCCACACGTCTTTTCTGCCCGCCGGAAAGTTCAAAGGGTGATTTCTTATAATAGCTTTCATCCAGTCCAACCAGATTCAGTGCCTCACGGGCACGCTCTTTTACCTCTTCTTCAGACAGACCCTGATTTTTCGGTCCGAAACATACATCTGCAAATACGTCCACCTCAAAAAGCTGATGCTCCGGATACTGGAAAACCAATCCAACTTTATTGCGAAGTTTCCGCATACTGTAGCCTTCTGCGTAAATATTTTCACCATTATAATAAATGGTACCGGAAGTAGCATGAAGAAGGCCGTTCAGATGCTGAATCAGAGAAGATTTTCCGGAACCGGTATGTCCGATGAGACCAACAAACTGATTATCCGGAATCTCCAGTGTGACATCCTTCAATGCATGGTTAATTCTTCCGCCATCTTCATAATCCAACGAAACGTGTTCTAACTTAATTGACATATCTGATCCACCATTTCATCCACCGTTAATATATCTGACGGAAGCATGATTCCTTCCTTTTGTAATTCATATGCCAGTTCTGTTACCTGCGGTACATCCAGATGATAGGACTTCAGTATCTCTACCTGACTGAAAATCTCCCTGGGAGTTCCTTCCATAACCAAATGTCCTTCATGCATGACCATAACACGGTCGGCACGGACCGCTTCTTCCATATAATGTGTAATCAGAATAATGGTAATTCCTTCGTCTTTGTTCAGACGGCTGATGGTGTCAATTACTTCACGCCTTCCCACCGGATCCAGCATGGCTGTGGATTCATCCAGCACGATGCACTGGGGACGCATGGCCATAACCCCTGCAATTGCAACTCTCTGTTTCTGTCCTCCCGAAAGCCGGTTGGGAGATTGTTCCCTGTAAGCTGTCATGCCGACCGCTTCCAGACTCTCTGCAACGCGTTTCCATATCTTCTGTGTTTCTACACCGATATTTTCCAGACCGAATGCAACATCTTCTTCCACCACACTGCCGATAATCTGATTATCAGGATTCTGAAATACCATACCGGTGGTCTGTCGAACATCCAGCAGATGTTCTTCATCCTTTGTATCATAACCACCAATCCAGACTGTTCCTTCATCCGGGAACAGCAGACCATTCAGGTGCTTTGCAAGTGTGGATTTTCCGGAACCATTATGTCCGAGAACTGCAACAAATTCGCCTTTTTTTATCTCTGCATCCACGCCATCTACAGCACGATTTACTTCTTCCGGTTCGCCATCCTCATTATAGGTGGTATAATTATGAACCAGCTTCAACAGTTTAATAAAACTCATACTGACTGCTCTCCTATATACTCAGGTACAACGCCATTTCTGATATGCCTGCAGTTTCTTAATATACGTCGTGCTTATCTTACACTTGCTTTTTCTATTTTGCAAGCATTTTATCACTGGAATCTAAAAAAAGCCAGGCCATATTGGCCTGACTTTCTTAATGAATTTTAATCACAATGTCTCAAACCTTCTGCTCATTTGTATCCATGTTCATGATACATAGTAATATCCGATTCGATAGTTGTAATTATGAGAAACAATCGCTTCCCATAAATCTATGGAACAAATCTATGGATTAAACTAACTCAATCAGAACTTCCATAGCAGCATCGCCCTTACGCTGGCCGATCTTGATGATTCTTGTGTAACCACCCTGACGTCCTTTGTACTTGGGAGCGACTTCATCAAAGAGCTTAGCAACCATATCTACTTCTTTGGTGTTTTTCTTCTTGCCTGCTGCTTCAGTGGGAACTTCCTTTACAGGGTAAAGAACCTTGAGCATCTGTCTTCTTGCATGCAGTCTGGAAGGGCTGTCTTTCTTGATGGTCTTCTGAACTTCATCATAAACAGTAACCTTTTTACCTTCAGCGTTGGTTTCTTTTACTCTCTTGCCATCTTTATCTTTGCGGGCAACTTTAGCTGTTACAGTAACTTCTTCGAAGTTATCAGCTTCTCTAACTGCCATAGCAATCAGGCCTTCAGCGATCTTGCGGATTTCTTTAGCCTTAGCTTCTGTTGTCTTGATCTTGCCATGATATAACAGGCTGGTTACCTGGCTTCTTAATAAAGCCTTTCTCTGATCGGATGTTCTTCCTAATTTTCTGTACTTAGCCATTTTAAATACCTCCAGAATTGGAGTAACGGGATCATGCCGTTCCGGTCTTACTGTTCCGCCCTTTTACTCCTTAAGTTTTATGATAAGGAATCCGGAAAACGCCTGCGGACTTACTTCTCCAGATTATTTACATTACAATCACTTTCGTGATTACTCTTCGCTGGGATTTAACTCCAGACCGAGCTCTTTCAGTTTTGCAAGAACTTCTTCCAGAGACTTACGACCAAGGTTGCGAACCTTCATCATATCTTCGGGAGTTCTGTTGCAAAGTTCTTCTACTGTATTGATACCTGCTCTCTTCAGACAGTTGTATGAACGAACAGACAGTTCCAGTTCATCAATATTCATGGAAAGAGCCACTGAGGACTGATCCTCATCCTTGGGAACGATAACATCAATGTCTTTTGCGTTCTCAGAAAGGTCGATGAACAGGTTCAGATGCTCGCTTAACACCTTTGCTGCAAAGCTTACAGCATCATCGGGAGCAAGGGTACCGTTGGTTTTAACATCGAGTGTTAATTTATCAAAATCAGTAATCTGACGGACACGAGTATTCTCAACCTTCAGATTAACTCTTTCTACAGGAGTGTAGATGGAATCGATAGCAATAACACCAATCGGCAGATCTTCGTCTTTGTTACGCTCTGCGCTCACATAGCCTCTGCCCTTGGAAATGGTAAGCTCCATGTAAAGCTTACTGTCAGTACCACCATTCAGAGTTGCAATCACAAGATCCTTATTTAAAATCTCGATATCAGAGTCTGTATGAATGTCTGCTGCAGTAACAACACCTTCGCCTTCAAATTCGATATATGCAGTTTTCACTTCATTGGAATCGCTGTTGTTCTTGATGGCAAGACTCTTGATATTCATGATGATTTCAGTAACATCCTCTTTTACACCGGGGATGGGGCTGAACTCATGCTGGATACCTTCAATCTTGATCTGACTTACAGCACATCCGGGCAGTGAAGACAGCATAATTCTTCTCAGAGAGGTGCCAAGTGTTAAGCCGGATCCGCGGTCCAGCGGTTCCACAACGAATTTACCGTATTTCTTATCTTCTGAAATCTCTACGATCTCAATGTTAGGCTTTTCAAATTCAAACACTATTAATCAGCCTCCTTAAAGGATGTTGGATTGACGGGTTATTCCAGAAAATGACCAGCATGGGCAATAAGCCCATGCGGATCATTTTCTCAGGTACAATGCATATTGACTGATCAGTGTAATTATTATTTAGAATATAATTCGACGATAAGCATTTCGTTAACCGGAACGTCAATCATTTCTCTTGTAGGTAATGATTTGATTGTGATGCTCATTGCTTCGTCATCAACTTCAATCCATTCAGGTTTCAGTCTGCCTGCTGTTACTTCTAAAACATCTTTGAATCTCTGAGAGTCTTTCTTTGTTTCCTTAACGGTGATAACATCACCTGCTTTGATCTGGTAAGAAGGAATGTTGCACTTCTTGCCATTAACCAGAAGCTGCTTGTGATCAACGATCTGTCTTGCTTCTTTTCTTGTACGGGCAAAACCGGCACGGAATACTACGTTGTCAATTCTTCTTTCCAGAAGGATCATCAGGTTGTCACCAACCATACCGTTCATACGTTTTGCCTTTGCATAATAATTTCTAAAAGGTTTTTCTAAAACACCGTAGATGAATTTAGCTTTCTGTTTTTCTCTCATCTGGAGACCATACTCGCTCATCTTCTTGTTAGCTCTTGCTGAATTTCTGTTAGACTTCTTATCAACACCTAAATAGCTGGGGTCGAGAGCCAGAGATCTACATCTTTTAAGAACCGGAACTCTATTAACTGCCACTTTACTTTCCTCCTATTAGACTCTTCTGCGTTTGGGCGGGCGACAACCGTTATGAGGAACGGGTGTAACATCCTTGATACTTGTTACTTCAAGACCGCAGGCCTGAAGTGCTCTGATCGCTGCTTCTCTGCCTGAGCCGGGTCCCTTTACCATAACATCTACAGATTTTAAACCATGGATTAAAGCTGCTTTTGTTGCAGTTTCTGCAGCCATCTGAGCTGCATAGGGAGTAGATTTCCTTGAACCTCTGAATCCCAGACCGCCTGCACTTGCCCATGAAAGAGCATTACCCTGATTATCAGTCAGGGTTACGATTGTATTGTTGAATGATGACTGAATGTGCGCCTGTCCGCGTTCAACGTTTTTCTTGACACGCTTTTTTGTCACTTTTTTAGCTGACACTTTTTTAGTAGCCATTTAAACTAACCTTTCCCTGTCGGGTTCCTTTCTCAAGTATTAATCTGTGGCCTTCTGCCACGAAACAAAATCTTGAATAAATATTGTTCGTTACTGTTAGATGGAAAGAATCTGTATCGGATCTGTATCCGACCATATTACTTACCTTGAAATTGCTAACTGGGAACCGATCCCGTCTGATCTGCTGATGATATCGGCAATTACGAAATCATCGGTTCGGATCATACGAAATTATTTCTTCTTGTTAGCTACTGTCTTCTTAGGACCCTTGCGTGTTCTTGCATTGGTCTTTGTTTTCTGTCCACGTACGGGAAGACCTCTTCTGTGACGGATACCTCTGTAGCAACCGATTTCCTGAAGTCTCTTGATGTTCATGGCAACTTCACGACGTAAGTCACCTTCTACCATTACGTGTTCTGTTTCAATCGCTTCTGCTAAAGCCTTAACTTCATCATCAGTCAGGTCTTTTACACGAGTATCAGCGTTTACATTAGCTGCTGCAAGCAGACGCTTTGCTGTTGCAGGACCGATACCGTAGATGTAAGTAAGAGCGATTTCAACGCGTTTTTCTCTAGGTAAGTCAACACCAGAAATACGAGCCATAAGTGTTTTACACCTCCGTTATATTCTTTAAAATGATGAAAACACGCTTCTCCTTTCGGAGCCCATCAACTATGTCACCACCCGGTGTTTTCGATACGTCATGGGTTGTGATGACATGGAAAAATGCCTATGCATGCATAAGCATATTCCGGTGGTCCGGACAGAATAATCGGTTTCTGCCAGAACCTTTTCTATAGGATCAGCATGTCCCTTCTATACAAAATAGTAACTACATGCTGCAGCCTTCTGTTGAAGTAACTGACAAAAACTCTTTGAAATTAACCCTGTCTCTGTTTGTGTTTGGGATTTTCACAGATTACTCTGATGCTTCCCTTTCTCTTGATGATTTTGCACTTTTCGCAAATAGGTTTTACTGAAGATCTTACTTTCATTGCATTTCTCCTTTCAAAAAGTCCATTTTGGATTGTAACATATTATAATAAATAATGCAAGCAATTTTTTTGCAAATTATGCAGAGCACAATAGCCAGTGCAAAAAAGGGCCGCACACGAAACTGAATTCGTGTGACAGCCCTGTGAGTCTGTTTCTTCTTATTGTAATGTGGTAATAATATCGGATTACTTATCTCTCCAGATGATTCTGCCTTTGCTTAAATCGTAGGGAGAAAGTTCCAGTGTTACCTTGTCACCGGGCAGAATACGGATGTAATTCATACGCAGCTTGCCGCTGATATGAGCGAGTACCTGGTGACCATTTTCCAGTTCTACCTGAAACATGGCATTGGGAAGCTTTTCAACTACTGTTCCTTCAATTTCAATAACGTCAGCTTTTGACATTTAATACCTCCTAAAATTCATATGACCGGCGTAAATGTATTATTCCAGTCCTGTCAGTGATAAAATTTCCGGTTCCCCGTCTGTGATCAGTATCGTATTTTCATAGTGTGCTGCCAGTGAACCATCGTCCGTTACAACTGTCCAATCATCATCCAGCCATACCACATCCGGTCTTCCTCCGGTAATCATGGGCTCAACGGCCAGTGTCATACCCGGCTGAAGTCTGACTCCTCTTCTTTTCTGTCGGAAATTGGGAATCTCCGGATCTTCATGGAGATGACTTCCAATGCCGTGTCCCACCAGATCTTCTACGATACCATATCCAAACCGGCGTACATATGCATCAATTGCATTGGAAATATCATAAAGATGATTGCCTGCTTTTGCAAATTTTATTCCTTCGAAAAAGCTCTGCTTTGTAACTTCGATCAGTTTGGCTGCTTCGGGACTGATTTCTCCAACCCCGTATGTTCTTGCCGCATCTGAATGATAGCCCTGATAAATAACACCGGCATCCAGACTGACAATGTCTCCTTCTTCAATGAAATGGCGCGGATGAGGAATTCCATGAACAACCTCGTCGTTAACAGATACACAGATTGAAGCAGGGTATCCATTATAATTCAGAAAGGAAGGAATGCAGCCATATCTGCGGATAATTTCTTCACCTTTTTTGTCAATATCAAGTGTCGAAATACCAGGTCGAATGAATTCTTTCAGCTCTTCATGAGTTTGTGCCAGGATTTTACCTGCTTCCTTCATCAGTTCAATCTCTCTGGCAGACTTTATTGTAACAGCCATTTTACTATGCTCCTAATACCTGAACGATATCAGCAAATACCTTGCTCATTTCCTGAGTACCGTCAAATTCTTTTAATACGCCCTTTGCGCCGTAGAAGTCAATCAGCGGTTTGGTCTGTGCATGATATACTTCCAGACGTTTCTGAACGGTTTCGGGTTTGTCGTCATCCCGAAGAATCAGGTCACTGCCGCATTTATCGCAGATACCCTCTTTCTTCGGAGGAACGTTCACTACATGATATGTAGCACCGCATGACACACATGCTCTTCTTCCGCCCATTCTTTTAACAATGTTTTCATCGGGAACTTCTACATCAATTGCGAAGTCAATTGCTTCTCCTCTGGCATTCAGAGCTTTTTCCAGACATTCTGCCTGCGGAATAGTTCTCGGGAACCCATCGAGAATGTAGCCGTTTTTACAGTCTTCTTTGGAAATTCTGTCCAGAAGAAGATCTACGGTTAATTCATCGGGAACCAGCTGACCAGCGTCCATAAATGCCTTTGCTTTCTTTCCCAGTTCTGTTCCATTCTTGATGTTCGCTCTGAAGATGTCACCGGTTGATACATGAGGAAGATCATACTTCTCTGAGATCATCTTTGCCTGTGTACCTTTTCCGGCGCCGGGAGCCCCCAACATAATGATTTTCATGTTACTACCTCCTTAATATTTGATCGACGCCTGCGGCGTTTTACGCAGGATTCAATCCCCGAAATACACTTTTCATGTCGAATCCGTGTAACTCTCCGCGGAACGTATAACCTTTCAGAAGTGGAATGTTACCCGCATCTGAAACTATCTATGTTACCACAGCTTCGTGCTCTGCGCGCTGGAAGCGTGGGACATTCTCTGAAGGGTCGTAAGTTAGATAAAAAAAGACACACCACAGGCTTCCCCCAATTGGCGGAGAAACCGAATGGCATGCCGTTAGCTCTAATGGTTTAAGAATCCCTTATAATTACGCACTGTCATCTGAGATTCAATCTGCTTTAATGTTTCCAGTACAACACCAACGATAATGATCAGTGATGTACCCAGGAACGACATTCTGCCGATATTGAATACACCTGATATAACAATTGGAATCGCACATACAATCAGAAGACCGATTGCACCGATAAAGATGATGTAATTCAGAATTCTTGCCAGATAATCCGATGTGGGTTTACCAGGTCTGATACCTGTTACGAAACCACCCTGCTTCTTCATGTTATTCGCAACTTCAATCGGGTTAAAGGTAATTGATGTATAGAAATATGCAAACAATACGATCAATACTGCGTACAGCAGAAATCCGATGGAATACTGAGGAGCCTGAGGATTACACCAGTTTGATGAACTGAGGCAAAGAAGAATCTTGCCTCCGATCGTGGAATAATCGACATCGAAGAACTGCGCTATTACTGCAGGCGTGGTCATCAGTGAAGAAGCAAAGATAACCGGAATAACACCAGCAGTGTTAACTTTAAGCGGAATATGGGATGACTGACCGCCAACCATTTTTCTGCCCTGCATCTTCTTGGCATACTGCACAGGAATCTTTCTGACAGCTTCCTGAAGCAGCACAGTAAATGCTACCATTGCAATCAGTACAGCCAAGATCACTGCAATTGCAATCACCTTGAGAAATACTGTCTGTGACTGAACAAAACGTTCATACAGTGTCATAAAGTCATCGGGGATACTGGATACGATATTAATCAACAGAACAATTGAAATACCATTTCCAACACCATACTGTGTGATCTGCTCACCGATCCACATGAGAATTGCAGAACCAGCTGTCATGGTTAATACAGTAACTGCTACTGCATACCATGTAAAGTTGTCATATAAGCCGCTTCTTCCGAATCCAACGGCCATTGCTGTTGATTCGATTAAAGCAAGAGCAACTGTCAGATATCTGGTGATTTTGAGAATGACCCTGCGGCCATCCTCGCCATCTTTCTGAAGTTCTTCCAGCTTAGGGATCGCTATTGTAAGCAGCTGCATGATAATCGATGATGTAATATACGGTGTGATATTCAGAGCAAATATCGACATCGTCATAAAGGAACCACCGGTCATCGCATCAAAGAAATTGAAAGCATCGCCGGTATTGTTCGCCATAAAATCTGCAATTACTGAATGATTAACACCCGGAACAGGAATCTGGCATCCTGCTCGTACAATAACAAGCATGAACAATGTGAACAGCAGCTTTCCCCTGATTTCTTTGATTTTTAAAGCGTTCCTAAGTGTTTCAATCATATTAGATTACCTCGCAGGTGCCGCCTAATGCTTCGATTTTAGCTTTAGCGCCTTCGCTGAAAGCGTTAACCTTAACGTTCAGCTTCTTTGTTAATTCACCGGTAGAGATGATCTTAACGCCGTCGCACTTATCACTCTTCTTATCTTTGATGATACCTGCTTCTTCTAATGCTGCAATAGTAACTTCTGCACCATCTTCAAATACATTCAGTCTGTCAAGGTTAACTGCAATAATATTCTTGGAATTTCTGCAGTTGAAACCTCTCTTGGGCAGACGTCTGTATAAAGGCATCTGACCACCTTCGAAACCGATTCTGGGTGCGCCTGAACGAGCCTTCTGACCCTTGTGGCCCTTACCAGCTGTCTTGCCATTGCCTGAACCATGGCCACGGCCTCTTCTAAAATTATCACTCTGTTTAGAACCTTCAGCAGGTTTTAATGTTGATAAATCCATTTTCTGCACCTCCTGATCTTAGATTTCTTCTACTTTAACTAAATGCTTAACATGCCAGATCATACCTCTGACAGCTGCATTGTCCGGTAACTCGTTGGAATTGTTAACCTTCTTGAGGCCAAGAGCTTCAACAGTTTTTCTGTGCTTCGGAACAGCACCAATGGGAGATTTTACCAGTGTTACTCTTAACTTATCTGCCATTTCAATACCTCCTAGCCGATTACTTCTTCAACAGATTTGCCGCGCTTTGCAGCTACTGCTTCAGGAGTTGTGATTGCTGACAGGCCAGCGATTGTAGCCATAACAACATTCTGTTTATTGTTGGAACCTAAAGACTTTGTACGGATATTTTTAATACCGGCTAATTCGATAACGGCACGGGCAGGACCACCTGCGATAACACCGGTACCGGCTTTAGCGTTCTTTAACAGTACGGAAGCACTGCCAAACTTACCGATAAAGTCATGAGGGATACTCTTGTTTTCATCTAATGCTACGCAAACCAGACTCTTTTCAGCAGCCTGTTTGCCCTTACGGATTGCTTCCGGAATTTCAGCAGCCTTGCCGATGCCTGCACCAACATGGCCATTGCCGTCGCCAACTACAACCAGTGCAGAAAATCTCATGTTACGGCCACCCTTAACAACCTTGGTGACACGCTTGATGGTAACAACTTTTTCTTCTAATTCTAACTGGCTGGCATCAATGATTTCGCGTTTCATGTGTTTTCCTCCTTGATTAGAATTCCAGACCAGCTTCTCTGGCTGCATCTGCTAATGCTTTAACTTTACCCTGATATATGAAGCCGCCTCTATCGAAAACAACTGTTGTAATACCTTTTTCCAGTGCTCTTTTAGCGATAACTGTTCCTAAATAAGCAGCTGCATCTACGTTGTTTGTTTTCTCAAGCTCAGCCTTGATTTCTTTCTGAACGGTAGACGCTGATACTAACGTATTGCCGACAGTGTCATCAATAATCTGAGCGTACATATGATTATTGCTTCTGAAAACTGCAAGACGAGGTCTTTCAGCTGTACCAGAAAAACGATTACGAATTCTGTTGTGTTTTTTAACACGTGCAATGCTTCTTGATGCTTTACTAATCATATCCTGTCACTCCTCTCTTATTTCTTCTTACCTGTCTTACCAACTTTACGTCTGATCACTTCATCAGCATACTTGATACCCTTGCCCTTATAAGGTTCAGGACGTCTCTTGTCTCTGATTTCAGCAGCGTACTGACCAACTTTTTCTTTATCAATACCTTTGATAACAATCTTATTGGGGGCCTCTTTGGTAATTACAGATTCGATACCTTCAGGATCGATCATTTCAACAGGATGAGAGTAACCCAGAGAAAGAACCAGCTTATTGCCCTGCTTAACTGCTCTGTAACCAACACCGTTAACTTCCAGAACTTTTTCATAACCAGCTGTTACACCGGTTACCATGTTGTTGATCAGGGTTCTTGTAAGACCATGTAAGGATTTCATTCTCTTTAAATCGTTCGGTCTGGAAACTACAACATGACCATCTTCTAATTTGATGCTCATTTCGATAGGTAATACTCTCTCAAGTGTACCCTTGGGACCCTTTACAGTCACTTTATTATTTTCTGCAATTTCAACTGTTACACCAGCGGGAACTGCGATTGGCATTCTTCCTATACGTGACATGCCCGTACCTCCTTATTAAATAGCTGAACGGAGATTTGCTCTCGTTCACTGTTTATAGCAAAATTATACTTTTCACAGCAGACTTTGTCTGCAGGCGGCAGGAAACCGCCTCCGGATCGGATTTCCGGTCCGGCAACTGTAAGTCATTTCTTCTGGAAAACCTGCCGAAGCAGCTTTTCCAAAGACGATGACAAATAAGATTTTATTACCAGATATATGCAAGTACTTCGCCGCCAACGTTGTTAGCGCGAGCTTCCTTGTCAGTCATAACACCTTTGTTTGTGGAAATGATTGCGATACCGAGCCCGCCCAGAACCTTGGGCATGTTCTCAACGCTTGCGTATACACGAAGACCGGGTTTGGAGATTCTCTTTAAACCAGCGATAACTTTATCGTTTTTGTCTTTGCCATACTTTAAGGTAATGCGGATAGACTGGTAACTTCCTTCGTCTACCATATCGTATTTTGCAATGTAGCCTTCCTTAACCAGGATGTCTGCAATAGCCAGTTTCATCTTGGATGAAGGAACATCAACTGTATCATGTTTTGCAGTATTTGCATTACGGATTCTTGTAAGCATATCTGCAATAGGATCGCTCATTGTCATTTTGTCTTCCTCCTTG
>JALETI010000126.1 GCA_022781515.1 Lachnospiraceae bacterium | reverse complement strand
GGCTTTTCCACAAGCTGAAAGGATATTCACCGAGAGAATACCGAAAGCTGAGAAACAAACTCTGAAATCCATAAAGAGGATACCACGGAATCATCAGGTCAATGATTTCGTGGCATCCTCTTCTCTCTTTTCTATTCTATTCTTATTTTATGAACTCAACCGAATAATAATACATATACTCATTATCTGTATCTATATACTCACCTCTAATATCACAATAATTTGCAGATTCGCTCTTGAGATACAAAAAAAGCAAAGGGACCCTTTTTCTGCCCCTTTGCTTTCATTGTTCTTCTATGAATAAATCCGGACTCTGAGCGGAATGCCCATTTCATCAGCCAGTTTTTGACTGTCTGCAATTTCCTCTTCGCTTATGATACTGACTACGCTGAATTTGACTTCTTTAAAAGCTGATTTGGATTTTTCTGCGAAGGCAAGCATATCTTTAAATGCATTTTCATAGCAGGGTCTTGTGACTTCCTGATAACGAACTGCATTCGGTGCATTCAGGCTGATGGAAACAGCATCAATGTACTGCGCCAGTTCTTCCACAATCGGCTTTTTGTTGTAAAGCTCGCCCAGTCCGTTGGTATTCAACCGAAGAGAAACATGAGGATTATTTTCCCGCATGTATTTCGCCGCTGCAATTAAATTGTTATAAGAGCAGGTGGGTTCACCGTATCCGCAAAATACCGCTTCTGTATAGGGAGCGAAATCAAAATCGTCGATAGCTGCCTTGATTTCTTCAAAAGAGGGATTGTGGTCATGCCACATTTCTTTTGCCTCGCCAAGTGTTTCTTTTTCGTCGCGGATACAGAAAACGCATTTGCAGGTACAGCGGTTTGTGATATTAAAGTATACGTTGTTATGATATGTGTATATAATATCTGCCATAAGATAGTCCTTTCTATTGGTTTCAATCCACGCTCGGTAAAATTAACGGAATGCAATGCATAACATAGTATGTCCGCGTGGATTTGTCATGAGAATCGGGGAATCCTGTTTACTTGTTGAAAATTCTGTGTTTGAAATCGATATGGTCAAGTGCAGTTCCCACTGCCAGGAATACAATTGCACTTCCGAGGGGCTGAACCCATCCGCTGAGAAGGGAAGGAATCAGTGCTGCCCATGTTCCGAACATGATGCCTTCTGCAATAAAATAGCCAATAAACGTAATCATTCCGGAGAGAACTAAAGCAATCACGTTCTGTGTGTTGACAATTTTATCTTTTTTGCAGGTAAAAGGAATAACATTTATCATTTTAATAATAAATGTGGCGGGAGCCCATACCGGAGCTGTTAAAAAATCGGCCATTGCACCGCCGAGTCCGCCTGCAATCATGGCATAGGGAGCGGGGAGAATGGAAGCTGCCAGATAGATCATGGCATCGCCCACATGGACATATCCGTTATTGGAGCCCACCGGTATATGAAAAATATAGGCGGTCATGATGCAGACCAGAGCTGCAAAAAGTGCAGTGGTGGTGATGTATAAAATTTTCTGGTGCGAACGGGTTTGTGTGGTAGTTGTGGTTAATGATGACATATTATTTCCTCCTCCATCACAATAATAATTTTAAATATGGTTCAAAGTTGATTCCGTCATTTCGCGGAACCTGCTCTTTGGCTGTTTCAATCAGTGCTGTTTCAAGAAAAGAAACCGCTCGTCTGACACTGTCTGCGGCAGTATCTCCACGGACCATGCCGGCACAGACCACAGAAGCCAGCAGATCACCGGTTCCGGAATAACTGCCTCCGTGGATATCAGAAGAAATGCCTGTGACATGTTCTTTGTCTATGACCAGGTTATAATACTTTTCTGCGTCATCGGCTGGAGACTGATAGATAATACCGGTTACGATGATCGTGCCGATTCCCATATCCAGAAGACATTGTCCTGTTTCTGCAATGGTGTCCAGGTAATCGGGAGAATCTTTTTGGGCGGTTAAAGCATCATAGTCAGTATCTGTTAAGAGACACAGTTCTGTCAGATTGGGGGTAATGACATCGGCGTGTTCCACCAGTCTTTTCATCTGTTTTCCGAAGGTCGCGGTATAGATGTCATAGGTCCGTCCGCTGTCTCCCATCACCGGATCCACCAGAAGCAGGGTTTCCGGACGCCGAAAGGCATCAATAAAGTTTAAAATTTTTTCTGCCTGCAGCTCGCTTCCAAGAAAACCGGTATAAATTCCATCTATGGTCAGATTTCTCTTTTTCCATTCCTCCGCATATGCATCGATGTGATCCGTATAATCATCGTAAAAATAACTTTCATATCCGGTCTGATTGCTTAATATCGCAGTGGGAAGCGGACATGCCTGAACACCCATGACAGACAGAACGGGAATCGCAGCTGTCAGCGAACATTTTCCAAGACCGGACAGATCATTGATCACGGCAACTTTTTTTACCATTTGAAATATCCTCTTGCGTTTTTGTAAATTTTTATATAGAATACAGAAAAAGTGTCACTTGGAAAATATACAATATTTATTATTTTTTAGAGGTCAGTTTGTAAAATGAAAATCGAAATGGAAAATCAGGAGGTTACACGATATCTCCGCGTGTACAATTATTATAAAGAATTGATTCTGTCCGAGAAACTTCTTCCGGAAACAAAGCTCCCGTCTATACGAAAAGGAGCTGTCCAGTTTCAGGTGAGCCGTACCACCATGGAATCGGCATACCTGCTTCTGGCAGCGGAGGGATATATCATTTCACGACCACAGAGCGGCTACTATGTGACCGATATTGCAAAAAAACAGAATCGGATCACAGAACTGCAGAAAACCAGGAAACTGAAAAAGGAAGCTGACATACAATATGATTTTGCATCATTCGGGGTGGACAAAGAAAGTTTTCAATTTGAGCTTTGGCGGCGTTATATGAAAAGTGCGTTAAGAAAGGACGAACGGTTATTGTCCTATGGAGAACCCCAGGGAGAATTGGAATTCAGGGAAGTTCTCTGCAATTATCTCCGAGAGAAACGAAGTGTAATCTGCACACCGGACCAGATCGTGGTAGGGGCCGGTGTCCAGAGTCTTTTGCATATATTGTGTCCTCTTTTAAGAGAACGGGAGAAAATTGCTTTCCATAATCCAAACTATATGCAGGGAATTACGGTATTCGAAGATTACAAATTCGAAATCACAGATGACTATAAAATAGCCGAAAATGGGATATATTACATAACGCCATCACAGATGTCCCGGTCCGGCAGCGTTATGAATATAAATGAACGATACGCTCTGATTAAAGAAGCAGCTGAGAAGAATATCCTGCTGATTGAAGACGATTACAATCAGGAATTTCGTTATTTTCAGAAACCAGCCCCTTCCCTGCAGGGTCTGGCAGCAGGAAAAGATGTCATATATCTGGGCAGCTTTTCCAAAATGCTTCTGCCGTCAATTCGAATGAGTTTTATGGTGCTCTCACCCGATCTGCAGGAACAATATGAAAGAAAAAAAGCATTTTACAATCAGACCGCATCGAAAGCGGAGCAGATTGCGCTGACACAGTTCATACGGGACGGACATCTGGAAAGGCAGATACGAAAATCCAGAAAGATTCATCTGGCCAAAGCAAATGAGCTGGCTGCGGCAGCAAAGGAACTCTGGAAGGGATCCTGTGAGACACAGATTGAAGAAGCCGGATTTCGGGTAAGTCTGGAATTTGAAAGCAGATGGAGTGCCGCAGAACTTACGAAAAAAGCAAAAGAAATGAAAATCGCCGTCATACCGGTGGGCGAAGCAGATGGCAGAGTGAAAATCAGTCTGAGTACAGCGAATGTACCGGTTCACGCGTACAGAGAAGCCCTTGAAAAGATAAAGGAGATTTGAGAAACACACTTTGAAAAAATTTTCATAACTTACACAAAAAAACTTGACAAACCCAAAATAGCAGCCGGACACTACCCTGCTGTCCGACTGCTATTTAAAATATCTGTTCCATGGGGATTACCGCAAAGAAACCTCAGATTCTCTGATATGTTTAAATAAGATCACTTCTCCTCTGTAAAATGCCTCAATATCATAGGATGGCTCTTCGTTCTGCTCAAATGTTCCATATGCGTCTACAACATAGATCACACCATTAATCCTCTGGATTTCTCCTTCAATCTCAAAATTAAAAGAAACTAAATCTTGCTGCTTGAATTTCGGATTGCCTAACATGCTACACCTCCACCAGTTTTCTTATTAAGCTCACAATATATTCCTGCGCATTTTGATTATATGTAACGGACTGATACATTCGTCCGTTATACTCACGCTCAACTATATAAATCCCCAGTTCTCTCCCTTTTTCACTGGGTATTTTCCGCATTCTTCCAGTTTCCGGGTTGGGTTCCTCCAGCAAATAGCCTTCCTCTTTCAATGCGGCAGTCACTTTTGTAACAGAGACTTTCTTTATATTCATTCCTGCAATCGGTTCATAAATCTGGTTCAGCACATGAGTAATACTCTTATCCTCCACATAGGAGAATTGATCCAGAATTTCCATCGGAAATGGCAAGGACGGTTCCTTTCCGCTTCTGCCGCCGATCACACCACCATTATCCTGAACTGCTTCCAACACATCTTTTATGAAGTACATACAGCGAATTATATTCGGATTATTCAATATATCGTTGTTTTCCAATGGAACATTATTCACCGGGTTTCGTCCATCCGCTATGCGTTCCACATATTTTATTGCCACATCCAATCTGGTCAGATCCACTTTTTTCATGCCATGTCCCCCTGATGTATTAATAAATCATACAGACCATTCACCTACTGACAATTCCGCTCATTTCTCTCCGGCTTTTACATCATCGGTTTCCAGTTCATTCTTTTTATAACATTTTACCATGAGATATGCGTTCTGTATATGATATTTGTATCAGATTCAGGACAAAACCTGGTGAATCTTCTGAGTCCTATATGGCTCTGTACTAATGAATCAAACAAGGATTTTACCCTATTGAACTCTGTTATAATTCTTCCAGAAGTCGATGGTTTCCTGCAGGTCTTCTTTACTCACAAACAGATCCAATTTCTTTGCAACTTCGATTGCAAAATCAACATACGCATTTGCCCTTGCCGTTATAACATTTTTATCACTCACCAGATCTTCGTTGGTCGAATGTGTGGATTTTACGTCGCGTAAGATTCCTGCGTCATCCAATACATCAACGCCTGCACAGATTCCGGCAATTAAGACATCTTTTTCCTTCAAGTCCTGCAGATATGCCTTAACCTCTGCATTATTAATTTCAGAAATATTGCCTCCGGGAATGATCAGACTTCTGATTTGGGCTTTGTCAATGTCCTGCAAAGACATATCAACATTCACAGAAAAGCCTTCCATCGCCCTGATGGGCTTTCCATCTAAAGAGCAGAAAATCATTTCACAGTTGGAATAGTTCAGAAAATAACTCAATATCACGATTTCATAAAAACAGCTGGTGTTATATAAAAAAAATACATCCTTCATCAATATTTACCTCCCGGATTCTGCTGATCATTGATCAGAAAAGTGGTTAATAAAATCAAGCCGGGCGATCAGTTATTGATCACCCGGCTCTGTTTTTTCAATAATGATGTTTCAACACTTTCCAAGTATTCTGAAAGCTCTGATATTAACAAAAAAAGAATCAATTACTTTCGTATTGAAAGTCAATGATTAATAGTTTTCTTTTCTTACTTCAAAGTATGCCTGAGGATGGTTGCAGACAGGACAAACTTCCGGTGCAGCGGTACCAACTACAACATGACCGCAGTTGCGGCATTCCCACATGGTAACGCCACTCTTCTTGAATACTTCCATGGTTTCCACATTCTTAAGAAGTGCACGATATCTTTCCTCATGCATTTTTTCGATGGCTGCTACGCCGCGGAACTGGGCTGCAAGTTCGTTGAAGCCTTCTTCCTCTGCCTCCCTGGCCATTCTTTCATACATATCGGTCCACTCTGCGTTTTCACCCTCTGCTGCGTGAAGCAGATTCTCTGCGGTATCACCAAGTTCACCCAGAGCCTTGAACCACAGCTTTGCAT
>JALETI010000121.1 GCA_022781515.1 Lachnospiraceae bacterium | reverse complement strand
TTTCATGGATTTTGAAATCACAATTTCCGACGGAAAGATGACAAACCGTTCTTTCGGACACCACCACATAATCTGCGTATCTTCATTGTACCATGGAAAAATCCCATTGGTATAAGCCAGAAGCAGACGTTCCGGTGAAAGGTCTCCTCCCACAGCCAGCATTCCGTCTTCCTCCGCCCCCGACGGCGGCGGAAACCACAGATCTTCATCCAGTAAGTATACAGCCATATCTATTCCTCAATCCGTCTGCCTTTTCTGCTCTCCCGATGGAAATCCGGTACCACTTCACATACCGTAAGCCTCTGATCCTGTACGATGAAGCGCACATCAAAGCCGGAAAACTCCACCCCGTAGATTCTGTCCGGAATATTCTGATAGGAGGGTCTGGGATCCTGTTTCAGAACAGCAATGATTGCCTCCTGCTTTTCCTTCGGAATCATGGAAAGCCACCGATTCGGGAAATCCACCTGCAGTTCGTAATCCAGCACATCGCCGGCAAAGCCGCTTAAGGCATCCGGATGGCTGTCTGTATAAGGAAGATACGGCTTAATATCATAAATAGCGGTACCATCCATCAGATCTGCACCCGCCACATGCAGGACAGGACCGAATTCCGGATCCATCTCCAGCCTTTCCAGTTTTACAGAAGAAAGACCGATATCGTTGGGACGGAATGGCGAACGGGTGGCAAAAACGCCCATCCGCTTATTGCCTCCCAACCTGGGCGGTTTCACCGTGGCGGACCAGGAATGGCGCTTTGTGCCGGAAAACTTCCACAACAGCCAGATGTGGGAATACCCATCCAGACCTCTGAAAGCGTCGGGATTCCGATATTCCGGTTCAAAAACAATCCGGCCTTTCAGTTCTTCCACCAGACCGCTCTGTCTGGGAATTCCAAATTTTGCCGGGAAATCCGTATGAATATGTGCAATAATTTCCATTGTTTCTTTCATTATTCTTTCATAAATTAAATGAAGTTATTCAGAATTCCGATTACGAAACCGATCACCGCACCCAGTTTGACGATCATGCCCAGTTCATTTTTCATGACAGAAAGAATCATTGCCTCCAGAGACTCATTGCTCATGGCAGCAACCCGTTCCTCAATGATTTCCCCAATACGGAACTGCTTTACCACGGAATCTGCATTGTTTTCAACAAAATGCTCATACGCCCTGCAGAGAGCGGATTTTACAGCAGGCATGTACTGGCCAGATTCCCCAATCAGTTCTTTCAGCGGTTTTCCGGTGAGACTCTCTGTTTCTTCTTCCACATATCCCTGAATAATCGCTTTTCCCTCTGCATCCAGCCACTGATTCACATGTTCATTGATGGGTTCTTCAAAAGAATGCAGCAGATCCGGTGTCAGGAACATGGCAATAAAGGGATTGGAAATCACCTGTCTGATGACATCTGCTCCTTTGTCCATCAACAGATGCCCCAGATTCATCTGTCCGATCCGGTCCGTAATCCGGTCTGTTACCATGGACTGAAGGCATTTTTTCTTTTCTTCGTATGTCTCTTCACCCATCACACCGGAAAGCATGCTTCCCATGGAATCTTCACTGTTCAGAATGGTCTCAACTTCCTTTGCAATTCCACCGGCCACTGCTTCTTCTGTCTTTTCATCCAGAAGAATCCGGCGGACTTCATTGGCACCAAACAGTTCATCCTCCACCGTATGACCAATGGCACGGGCCAGATCTTTCTTTCTTCCCGGAATGATACCCGGTGTGAACGGCAATGTATATTTACCGATTTTCACCGGATTTCTGGGATGAAATAACATTTTAACGGCAATATAATTGGTAAAATATCCGATCACTGCACCGATCACAGGACCGGAAAGCATAGCTGCGATTTGCATAATCCTCTTCCTTTCTCCGGTATGACTTCATATCGGTCTCATCCTATGGTTTTATTATTCCGTTTCTGCTGCAATACACTGCCTGCGACAAAGGATACCACTGCACAGAACAACACAATGGCAAGAATCATAATGGCACAGTGCATGAAAAATGTATCCGGCAGAATGTTGATCACCGGATCCGTTGTATAATCAAAGATCCAGTAATCGTTATCAAAGGCAATATGATGAAAAGTTACAAAACACCACTCCCAGTTCATGGCAATCAGACCGCCGATGACCAGCGGTATCACAATGGTTATGATGCCTGACAGTTTCAGAAATCCCCAGGATTTTCTTTTCATGAAATACAGAAACAGTATAGCACAGATAACCAGATCTGCCAGAAACATTTTCTGAAATCCGGTAAAAATATCCTTCACTTCCTGAAAATGGATTCTTCCGCTTTCCGACATGGCAAGTCCGTTAAACTGCAGTTCTCCCTGATAAAACATGCTGTTGTAATCAATCAGAATGTCATAGTTTTCACGGATCATTTCCTCACTGTAACCGGATGTTTCCGGAATATGAAGATGTTCCATATCATAATAGTACAGCGGACGGAAATTCAATGTGACAACCACTGCCAGCCCGATGTAAAGAAACATGAACAGCAGCGCTGCTGCCAGATTTTTCCAGGTAAAAACATTACCCCCCATATGTTACCCCTCTATCCGATCAGCTGCCTGCCTCCAAAAGGAGGCAGGTTTACTTGTCTGCGAATATTAACGCTTTTTCTTATCTCGTTTTCCGTACTTTTCTCTTCTGCCTTCTCTGACAGATTCGGATTTTTCGCCCCGACTGAATTTACCCACACGACCAAACAAATCATCTTTTTTCAGTTTTCGGATTTTCTTTTTTGCATCGGGATGAACCTGATACTGATGGGCTCTTTGAGCTGTTTTTTCACGGTCTGATACATATCCGTCTCTACGGGTCGTTTTTTCGCGATCCGATGCATATCCGTCTCTACGGGTCGTTTTTTCATGATCCGATCCACGACGTTCCCCTCTCCGGAAGGATTCCCCGCGCCGGCGGCGTCTGGGCTCATATTTGAATACCGGAATATCCTCCTGTTCTTCTCCCATGTGGTAACGGAGAAATGCTGCTGCCAGTTCCAGTGCAGTACAGTCTTCCTCTTCCATTTTTTCTGTAATCATGCGGGTCACATCGGTAAGATCCTGCTCTTTCAAAATGGCAGTCAGTTCATTCAATACCTTTCTTGCCTTGAACTGATTGATATCTGCAGAGGTGGGAACGGTTCTGGCCGTCATCTTCGTCTTGCAGACCCGTTCGATATCCCTGATTTTATAAATTTCACGTCCCACCACCAAAGTAAAGGAACGGCCTGTTCTTCCGGCACGGCCGGTACGGCCGATACGGTGGACATAATACTCGATTTCCTGAGGCACATCAAAATTGATGACTGCTTCCACATCGCCCACATCAATTCCCCTTGCTGCCACATCCGTTGCAATCAGTACATCGCAGGCACCGTTTCGGAAAGAGTCCATTACCCGGTCACGGACTGCCTGGGAAAGATCGCCGTGCAGACCTTCTGCAAAATAGCCTCTTCCCTTCAGATGTTCTGCCAGTTCTTCCACCATTCTCTTGGTGTTGCAGAAAATCAGAGTGCGTTTGGGGTTATAGTAATCCAGAATTCTTGCTACGGATTCTCTTTTATTTTCTCTGCTTACTTCATAATAATACTGTTTGATGGATGGAACAGTCAGTTCCTTTTCAATGGTACGAATCAGCACGGGATCCTTCTGAAACTCGCTGGTAATATCCAGAATCGGCTGCGGCATGGTTGCAGAAAACAGGGCCGTCTGATGGTCTCCGGGAATCTGCGACAGGATGGTTTCCATATCTTCCCGAAATCCCATGGCCAGCATTTCATCTGCCTCATCCAGAACCACAATTTTCAGGCTCTGCAGTTTGATGGTATGGCGTCTCAGATGATCCATTACCCGTCCGGGTGTACCCACGATAATCTGAACACCATTTTTCAATGAACGGATCTGTTTCAGAATGTCCTGCCCGCCATACACCGGCAGAACCTTGATGCCGAACAGATATTTTGCAAATTTACGGATTTCATCCGCTGCCTGAATGGCCAGCTCTCTGGTGGGACACAGAACCAGTCCCTGAAGCTCGTTCAGATCCGGATCAATGGACTGCAGCAGGGGAATACCAAACGCTGCGGTCTTACCGGTTCCGGTCTGCGCCTGCCCGATCAGATCCTTTCCGGACATCATCACAGGAATGGCCTGTTCCTGAATAGGTGTGAACTGTTCAAAACCCATTTCGCTGACTGCACGCATGATTCCGTCATCAATTAAATTGTTATCTAAATTCTGTAAACTCATAAACTTCTCTCTCTCTTAAAAAAAAGGTCAGCACCTTATCCAAAGCGCCGACCGGAATAAATACAAAGAACAGTATAACATACAATCTGGAAGCCGTCAAATCAATTCAGCACCTGAATCACTTATGAACGGTCCAAAAACGATACATATTACAAAAACAGGAGAATCAGAGTATGGTTCCGCCGCCGATTACCAGATCTTCATCATAAAGCACCACAGCCTGTCCCTTTGTAATCCCTCTCTGGGGCTGATCAAAGGTCACACGAATCTTCTTTTCTCCGATCTGTTCCACCACAGCCCAGTCTTCTT
Source organism: Lachnospiraceae bacterium (assembly GCA_022781515.1). GTDB lineage: Bacteria > Bacillota > Clostridia > Lachnospirales > Lachnospiraceae > TWA4. The sequence goes on along the minus strand of JALETI010000121.1, from coordinate 20,242 downwards.
TCTGCTTATAACGGATTCTTGCCTTGCATCGAAGGGGCACTCTTATTTCATCCATTGCAATCAGATTGACCTCATCCGCTTCCAGAACACGGGTAAACAGTTCTTCGGATTCCCCCAGAACCACTTCATTCCGCTCCACATTTTTTTCGCAGACATAGAGTGGTCTGGGCAGAGACAGACCCAGTCCCCGACGCTGTCCCACAGTATAACGGATCATCCCTTTGTGTCTGCCCATCACGGTTCCATCCTTCAGGACAAAATTGCCGGGTTCGGACGTTTCACCTGTATAGCGTTCAATAAATCCCGCGTAATCTCCATCGGGCACGAAGCAGATATCCTGGCTGTCGTGTTTCTTTGCATTGATAAACCCATTGGTTTCTGCCATTTCACGGATCTCTGATTTGTGATATTCACCCAGCGGAAACAGGGTATGGGAAAGCTGTTCCTGAGTCAGATTGTATAACACATAGCTCTGGTCCTTGGAAGTGTCCACTGCCTTGCGCAGAAGATATCGCCCTGTTTTTTCATCATAGCTGATCCGGGCATAATGACCGGTTACCACATAATCCAGCTCCAGTTCCCGCATCCGGTTCATCAGCTTTTCAAATTTAATATACCGATTGCAGTCAATGCAGGGATTGGGTGTGCCGCCTTCCTGATAGGTGCGGATAAACCGCTTCATGACATATTCCTCAAAATTTTCCCGGAAATTGATCACATAAAAGGGAATATCCACACGTCTTGCCACCGCTCTGGCATCCTCCACATCATCCAGAGAACAGCAGGTATTCTCCCTGTCCACGGCAATCTCGTCGTTGGAATACAATTTCATGGTTACACCCACACAGTTATAACCGCGTTCCTTCATCATCCAGGCTGCCACACTGGAATCCACCCCGCCGCTCATGGCAATCAGCGCACTCTTTCCTGCTCCATCCCTGACAAACTGCTTTTTTTCCATATTGATCTGTTCTTCCATATCTATCTTCTCTTCCTCATTTATCATCTTTTCCATATGACAATCTGCAAAATACAGTCCTTTCTGCCCAATCTGCTCTGCCGCAGTTTCCTCAAGGGTACATGATTTCCCCGATCTCTGTCAAGTATATGCAATCAGAATCCGCATTAAAATACAAAAAGGTTATAGTTTTGACCAACCAAAAACTGCTGCAGACCATTCCATAGAACAGTTTGCAGCAGTTTTTTATCTGGTACAGCGAATAATAATTTACCAGCCATATCACTTGCCTGATATTTATTATTCGATGTACCGGTCAGATTCTGAATAGAATCCTTGAATTATTTGTTGCGAGATGCTTCGTACATTGCCTTACAGTATTCTTCTGTCTGAACAGCACCTGCATATAAGCTGAGTGTGCAGGGTTTTTCAGGTGAGTAGAATTTGTCTACGAAAGCCTTAGCCAGTTCGGCATCTGTTTTGGACGGATCGGGTTCATCCATAACACCGAGGATGATCTGATCACCGTATTCTTCATACAGTTTTGCGGTGTTGTTCATGGGCATGGGAGTCCAGGACTGCCATCCGCCGCGGATGATACTTTCAATACGATCTTCCACATGTCCGCAGCTGTGCAGATCAGCGATCTTGCCTTTGGACTTGATATGATCGGTCAGCTGTTTCATACCGGGAACCAGGAAGGTTTCTGCACATTCTTCAGAGAAGAAAGGTGAACGCTGAGAACCCCAGTCATCATGTACGGTAAATCCGCTGATGCCATCACCGTAAGCTTCGCAGCACTTGTCAACCAGGTCACAGTAGAGATCGGTCAGAGCCTGGAATAATTCTTTCAGATCGTCTTCCTGTTCTTCATCAAGCAGTGCAACCGCTGCATCTTCAAATCCCATAAAGGAAATAAGTCTTTCAAAACCACAGCCGTTCAGCAGCCATAGCATATTTGCTTTTCCATTATTCAGGAAATCTCTGTTCACTCTTGCACTTTCATCCCAATCCCAGGAGTTCAGATCCGGGAAGGTCAGTTTGTCTTTCCAGCCAAATACATCAGAGCCGAGAATATGAGGAACACCGCGTTTTTCCATGGAACCGCCTGCAACAGGAACATATTCCCATTCTACGCCGAACATATCCTTACCGCCGAATTTTTCCATGGGATAATCCTTAATGGTTGCATCAACGATAAAACCTCTTGCAATATCATCCGGGATTACGGAAGGAGCAAAAATTCCGTTTTCAACACCGTAGGGAAGCCAGATATTTTCTTTACGGTACATCGCTTCAAAACATTCTCTTCCGGATACAGGGAAATTGAAAACCGGCTTGGCGTCATTGGGACGTGCACGATTCGGTACACGGCCTACTATTTCCAGTTCTTTTTCACTAAAAGGTATTTTCTGCATATCGATTTCTCCTTATTACATTCCCCCGCTCAGAATATCTTTACTGAAAGCGGGGGACAGATTCTTGGAAGTTCTGATTTATCAAGTTACAAAATTATTTTCTTGCTCTGATTTCAGCAGTATACTGAGCGATATCCTGATCTTTGATACGGTAGCCAACGGTAACGATAACCAGACCAACAACGATCAGAATAGCAGGAATCAGAGTGAAGCCCATTGCGATACCGTTTTTAACAGAATCGGTAGCTGCTTCAACGGCGATGGATGCATCAAAACCGGTAATTGCAAGAACGGTGGTGATCAGGAAGCTTCTGCCCAGAATAGCAACTTTAATGGGAATATTTAGGAAGCCCATTACTGTACCGGTAACGTTTACGCCGGTCTTGTATTCGGAGTAGATTGCACAGTTCGCCAGCATGGGGATAACCATGATGGTAACGAAAGCAGTGAAGAAACCTGCAATACTGGTAAATACGATAACCATATTGGGAGTAAAGCGGAATACATATGCAAGTGCATACATAGCTGCGATAACTACCATTGCCAGCTGATAAGTGGATTTTGTAGAAAGTTTGTTGGCAACACGTTTGCTGACAATAGAACCTGCAACTGCAGCCAGATTGGAAATAAACAGGTATGTGGTAATAAATCCGGGATTCAGTGCAATATAATTTGCATAGTATACAGCAAATGCAGAGTAGCAGAAAGAGTTCATCATATAGAACAGGTAGGAACCAAGTACACCCAGAATCTGAGGATTGGATGCAAGTGCCTGCATGATACCAACCTTCTTGCCTTCAGCTTTCTTCTTTTCCTGAGCCAGACGTGCCATTTCTTCTGCACCGGTTTCTTCATAACCTTTGAACATAACAAAGTGTGTGAAGTAACCAACTGCCATCAGAGCTGCAAATGCGAATGCGGTAGCACCGTATGCATTTTCAAGACCGATCTTAGCGGTGAAGAATGTCAGGACACCAGGACCTACGTAAGCATACAGACATCTGCCAATGTATGTCCACATACCACGAACAGCTGACAGAGTGTTTCTCTGATCTGCGTTTTTAGCAGCAACATTGATCATAGCCATGTTTGCACAGTAAGGGAAGTTCCAGAGAATGTGGCTGGAAATGCATCCAAGGACGATCAGGATCGCACCGGTAACACCGTTATTGAATGCACGGAACATCAGCATGTAGAGTAACGGTACGGTCCAGGGGAACACGATCAGAGCAGAACGATAACGTCCCCATTTCATGGGTTTCATCTTGTTCAGGATGATACCGTAAACCCAGCAGAGTGCAGCATCAACCAGAGAACCGATGGTTGAAATAATGGTAACCAGTGCCAGCGGGAACTGTGCAACATTGGTTAAGAAAAAGGTATAGTAGTAGGTTTCAATATTGGTCATCCAGCCAAATGCCAGATCGCCCACGCCAAATAAATACTTCTGGGCAAAATTCAATTCTTTTACGTTGTTATCTTTTTCGTTCATAATTTATCTCCGTATATTATCAAATCATTTGAATGTTACTATTGAATGGTATCCATACGATAATCGATTAAAACATTTCTTTTGACATTTTATCAATTTCTTCGGAAATTGCTTCATATACACCGGGGAAGGTACTTACCGGAAGACCCTGAGATGCATTCGGAATAAAGAATTTCTTATCTTTACCATATGTTTCACAGGCTTCTCTTACCTTCTCAGCAACAACATCTCTGCTCCATCCTTCATAATCAACTTCTGCGCTGTCGATACCGCCCATGAAGCTGATCTTTCCGCCGTACTTCTTGATCAGTTCAGAAATGTCATTGGATTTCATAACACCCTGCCAGATGTCGATTCCCATTTCGATCATATAAGGAACCAGTGTTGCTGCATAGGAGTCGGAATGATGAATAACCAGTTCAACACCGCCTTCTCTGAATGCACCGTACAGTTCTTTATAGGCATCCAGATAAAATTCTGCAAACATGTCAGGTGAAATGAAAGTGGAAATCTGGCTGCCCCAGTCATCATGATGGAACAGAGCATCCGGTTTGATGTACTTGCAGATCTGTTCTGCATAAGAGATTTCCCATTCTGTGTAATACTTGATCAGATCTTTCATTTCATCGGGATATTCATAGAAATTCATCAGACAGTTCTGAATCTCCAACAGATAATGGCACTGTTCAAATAAACCGGGTGCCATAAACATGGAGCAGAACTGTTCATTTCTGTCTACCTTTTCTGCATTGGCAATGAAAGGTTCCCATTCTGCTTCACTGAACTTAATGTTGGGGGCTTTTACATAGTTTTTCCAGTCTTCCATATCCTTGATTACGATCTTATCAGGTGTATGAACCGGAAAAGCACCGGGTGTGCCGATGGGCCATGATTTGGTAACTCCCCATGCATTTACCACATTGTGTTCACCGTATTTTGGATTCGCATTAAATTTGGAAAAGGGGGTGGCCATCTGCATATTCAGGAATTCATACTGATTTACGAAGCGATCCGGATTTCCTCCTTTAATGGTTTCCATCAGATTCTGTCTTTTTGTTAACACTTATTTTCCTCCTCTTTCATTAAATTGATCTCATTTGTCCGCGCGGATATTTTGCATCTTGAAAACAGTATACAAAAAGATACACCGGAATCCTATATTCTGTCTGACCAACGATTCCCGTTTTTTCCTCCCCTCTTTTGTTTTGTATGACTAAAAATGAATTCTATTTTTATGTTATTTTGTGAAAATCATTAAAAACTCTTTAACAGATTTCAATAATATGGTATCTTATATCTGAAATAACAAAAAATATGGAAATGGGGGAACAGACAGCATATGAAACTGAGCATGTGGATGATTGCCAACAGACTGCAGGATCTGGAACCGGAGCTTCATATTTCGCCGGATGCACCTGCCATCCTGAACAGCGGCCGTACCGTATATGCCACCAATTGTGTGTATTGTTACCAGGATGGGGATTCTGTGGTATGCAAAGGCGAAGACGATTATATTGTTTTACATGATATTACACTTATTCAGGCATTTGAGATTATTCAGAGTGTATTTGATTTCTATGAAGACTGGCTGGCTGCCATCACATCCAAAATAGAAGAAGGATCTTATCAGGAATTCGTTGATCTTCTCTGGTCCGTCATTCATAATCCCATCGTTCTTCTGGACAGTGATCATCACGTACTGGCAATGACCCGTCAATATCCGGAAGGCTCCATTGATGAAGAATGGGATTATGTTCTGAATTATCAGGCCGTATCGTTAAAATCCATGCGGACCCGGGCAAAATACAATGACAGCGGCATGTATGATACCCGCAAGTTCCTGAAAGAAAATGCCTATGACAGACTCTTTCTGAACCGCTCTATCATCTCCTATTCCATGGGCAACTCCGGTGATATCTGCGGAAAACTTGTGGTTATAAACCATGAAAGAGAGTGCAATCCGGGCGATATTCATATTCTGCAGAGTATTGTCAGGATACTGGAATATTCTCTGATACAAAAAAGCAGTAAGGAGGACGCTGCACACAGCAATGTTTTTCTGGATCTTCTGCTGGACAGACCCTATCATGAAAAAAGACTCAATCGTCATATGGACTATACCGGATGGAAGATGGATGATATATACAGCGTCATTTCGATTCGAACAGATCGAAAGGTAACCGGTCAACGCATGTCTACTGAATTGAAAACCCTTCACCATCTGCTTGAGAATAATGCAGAAGGATGCATGCTTCTGAAATCTTCCGAAACAGCGGAACTTCTCATCCTGCAGAATCGTGACTGCCATGAAAATACATCACTGCTCGCATTACTTGAAAAACTGTGCAGGATGAACCCCATCCAGATTGGTTTCAGCCTGCATCTGCGGGGATTAACCAGCCTTCACCAATTATATGAACAGGCGAAGGCTGCCATTTATCTGGGGAATCTGAATCAGACCGATGGACAGATGTTCAATTTTCAGGATTTTGCAATCGATCATATCATCATGAACGGAAGCATTGAAAAAAGCATTTTCTCCTGTATGCCGGCAATTTGTGATCTCTGGTTTAAAGGACATACATCTGAAAATGAACTGTACGATACATTGAAATGTTTCCTGCAGCAGAATGCTTCTGTGGTGGCAACTGCAAAGGCCATGTTTACACACCGCAATACGATTCAGTATCGGATGAAAAAAATCTTTGAATTACTGAATTGTACACCAGAAGATTCCTATGCCATGGAATATTGCAGAATTTCCGTCCGTGTAATTGAACTGTATGAAAAAAAATATGGTGCACAATCCCTTATAGAAGAACTGCATTTCCGCTAGGAAATGCAGCCGTTTTCTTTTCAGAATTATCTGTAATACTTATAGAACAGTTCCAGATATTGCTTTTCAATCTTTTCAAAAGGCACAGATTCATATGTAAATTTCAGCTCCATTCTGGGTTCCGGAGTCTCCATGGGTTCGTTCAGCAGATCCCGCAGATCAAAATACAGAAGATCATCGTCAATCTGTTTTACCAGCTTCTGCTCTTCTTCCGTGAGGACAGAGCCCAGATATTTTTTATAAATCATGGACAGAAGCTGTTCTTCCCATTGCTGATACCGGGGCATTTCTTTTTTGTACGGACGGGGAACATCCGACAGATACGCCTCCCCTCCATCATGAAGAAGACAGGCCAGAACCATACGGTCCGTATACCCCCTTGCCTCTGCTTCAAGGGCACAGCGAATACAGTGTTCTCCAATGGAAAAGAACTGTTTCAGATGTCCATTGCCCCTGCAAAGCAGCGAAAGTGCATGGGCTATATCGACAATGTGAATTCCATCCGGATCCGGGTCGGTCGGAGTAAAATGCACACCGCTGTAAGTGGTGATATAATCTGCCATATATGAAACTCCCTCTCTGTTCGTTAAGAAAAATGTATATTTTCCAGTGAAAATCGAAAAACATCTTGTATGTTTTTTACATTTTCCTCTCAAACTTCTGTTAATTATGTATCAATAAACATATTTCATGTTGTATATAACTGTGTTATAATCCTTCCATAAATGATAGCGACGCAGGATTATGCACGTTAAGCCGTCAGTGGATGGGAAGTCGCCATTGTGGTTCGTTTATTATTTATCGTGTACCTGTTGTTACCATATAATTCAATCACACTGCGGAGGTATGTTTTATGTCCAAATCCGGTAAAACTGTATGGAGCGTACGTACCATGGTTCTCATGGGTATGCTGATTGCCATGGAAATTGTAATGGAACGCTGGATTGCGATTCCGATCAGCGATACCAATCGTGTATCCTTTGGTAAATGTGTTGTAATTCTTTCCGGTCTCTGGCTCGGTCCCGTGGGCGGTGCCATTGTCGGTATGATTTCCGATATCATCGGAGCTCTGATCTCAGGTTTTGCAATTGCTCCCCTGATTACCGTATCATCCATGATGTGGGGTATCATTCCTGCACTGACAAAACCGCTGATCAGAAAAAAAGGAAAGAATATGAAATGTGTTATTCTTTGTGTTGCCATTGTGATCAACTCTGTTGTTTCCACACTGATACTCACCACATTGGGACTTGTAACCTACTACGGTTATGATTTCTATGCAATACTCCCCAACCGTTTGATTCAGTTTGCAGTGTTGACTCCTGCATACTGTATCGTTGTATGCCTTCTGTATCTGACACCACTGACCAAAATGGCAGCAGATATTACTGAAAGTAAATAGATATTACTGAAGGTAAACAGATATTACTGAAAGTAAGCAAATATTACTGAAGGTAAACAGATATTACAGACAGCAGGCAGATGTTGACATTTTAGAAGATTCACAAAAAAGATTCCCGGAAAAGCACCGTTTGAAACGGTGCTTTTTTCGTCCGGTCTTCTGTCTGTTTTCTCAATTTTTGATAAATACAAATTCAGCGTCCGAGGATTTCTCTTCGTCAAAGCCATAGCCCAGACGATTAAAACTTTTTAATTCATCCGGTTCCAGAACATTGTGTTCCGCCATAAACCGTACCATTTCTCCCCGGGCCATTTTGGCATAAACACCTTTCTGCACCACTTTGCGTTTCTCTGCATCTGCGTACTCGCCGAATATACAGGTTATGTAACGATCCTCTTTGGTAAGATATTTTTCAATGCATCTGGAATACTCTTTGGATGCCAGATTGATGATTACATGACTGTCATCCACCACTTCCCGATAAAGACGGTCTCCCCAGTAATCATACAGATTTTTATATCCGGCAATTCTGGCCCTGGCCTGCATTTCCAGACGGTAGGGTGTTACACCGTCCATAGGTTTTACCACACCGTAAAATGCCGATAAAATACGAAGATGCTCCTGTACATAGTCAAATTCTCCAAATTCAAATACGGAGGGAGCCATGTACTGATAGGCAATCCCTTCATAGGAAAGAATTGCCGGTGTCAGATTGCTGTACAAATTCATATGGGCAAACCGTTCATAATTCTGTTCTGCAATCTGGTCATTGCATGCCCAGAGTTTTTTTGCTTCTTCATAGGAAAGGCTTTTCATCCATTCCATGATTTCTTCTGTCTGCTCCATAAATACTGGAAGTTCCTGATAAGGTTCTTCCACATTGATCTGCATTTTCTTTGCAGGGGAAAGAATAATCCGCATGGAGCCTCCTTTTACTCCAGTGCGTCCAGCATCTGCTGGGGATTGTCAACTGCCTTCACATTGCCAAAGGCTTTTACAATGATTCCTTCTTCATCAATCAGATAAGTGGAACGGATCACACCCATGGAGATTTTTCCGCAGGTCTTTTTTTCCTTCCATACATCGTACGCCTGCAGTACATCCAGTTCCGGATTGGATAACAGTGTAAAAGGCAGACTATACTTGGTTTCAAAGTTTTTATGTGCTTTCACACTGTCCTTGCTGACACCGAGAATGACAGCACCCTTTTCTGTAAACTGCGGATAACGCTCTGCAAAGCCGCAGGCCTGTTTGGTACATCCGGCTGTATTGTCCTTGGGATAAAAATACAGGATTACTTTCTTTCCTTTGTATTCCTCCAGGGTATGAATGGTTCCATTCTGATCCGGCAGAGAAAAAGCCGGTGCTTTTGTTCCGATTTCCAACATAATCGTGTCCTCCTTTAATTCTTCTGTTCTTTTTTATCTAAAAAAGTAAAACGTTGATACACGTTTCCTTCCCTCACTACGGTTTCATTCCACATGGAAGCCGGGCGGATCCACATTCCTTGTTCTCCGTACAGCGCACGGTAAACCACCATTGGCTCATCCGTTTCGCTGTGTCTGGCAAGCCCGATGACCTCATATTCATTTCCTTTAAAATGGCGGTAGCGGCCCAAAGGGATTTCCGGAATTTCCCGATGGAAATCCGGATAGATTTCCTTCCGGATGACCCGGCTCAGCTCCTTTGCCAGACTTCTGTGTCCCTCTGCTGTCAGATGCAGTCCATCTGTATCTGACACCTCTGCACTTTTTGCCGCATCCAGATAAAAACATCCGTTTCGTTCTGCCACAGTATGAAAACATTCGGCAAACTTTCGGGACTGTGCAATGGATTCCCGGGTAAAGGAATCAAAGACTTCCGTGGCCTGTTCTTTTATCAAAGGCGGAGAAACCAGCAGGATGTCCGGCGGGTATCCCTGCCTTTCTTCCACATAGGACTGCATGATCCGGATCAGCTTTTCACATCCAAGACTGCTTTCCCCGGCAGAAGAATGAAATACATCTTTCATATCATTTGTTCCCAGCATCAATATAATCAGATCAATGGGACAATGAGACTTCAGACACGGCTTTATATAGTATAACCCGTTCAGCCATGCATCATCCGGATCATCATAAACCGATGTCCGGCTGCTGCAGCCTTCTTCAATCACCCGGAATTCCGTTCCCAGCAGGTTCTGCAGTCTGCCGGTCCAGCGGACATCAAAAGGATATCTCCCTCCTTCTCCCGGAATATGTCCATAGGTATTGGAATCCCCGTAACATAGTACTGTTTTCATTGGTCAACCTCTTTTCTCTTCTGTCCAAGGACAATTTTTATCATATGAACCAAGGGACAAATGGCATAAAATACACGAAAAATTAACGTGAGGCTCATTTGTCGGATTACTCATCATATGATGTTGAGGTCAAAAGGTTTTGACCCCATGATGCAAACGAAACTGATTACACCTCAGGCGTATCAACACACTCTACCCGCTGCATACAGCGTCTCATACAGATCCTTTCTGAAATATCTGCTTTCTTCAAACAGACTGTTGATCACCACACTGAAGCATCCATTGCCTGCCGTGGAATGAATGTATTTGCCGTTTCCCACATAGATGGCAACATGACCGGTAAAATACAGCAGATCCCCCGGAAGAATCCTTCCTTCTCTGCAGTCTTCTGCACACTGCCTGCCGGAGTACGGCTGCGGAGAAATACACTTTACCGGATATCCCACTTTTACTTCTGCATCCCGATAGATGGAAATACCTGCTTTGCGATATATCGTATGAACCAGACCGGAACAATCCATTCCGAAAGGTGACCGACCGCCCCATCGATACGATATTCCCAGATAAAAACAAGCATGTTCCATCAGCTTTTTTCGAAAATAATCCGCATTTCCTCCATAATGAACAGACAGAAATTGGTCAAAGGAAAAAGGAAGCTCCGCATCCTTTTCCGGCAGATAGCCTTTTCCACATATCCATGGCTCCAGCTGAGAACTTTTCACAAATCCGCAGCCTCCATCCGGAAGTTTTACCCTGCTCCATCCACATTCCGGTCCGGAATACAAAACTTCCAGTACAGAACCGGACGGCAATGTAATCAAACAGGTTCCTTTCACAGAGGGGATAGAAAGAACATCCAGCCACAACGGAATGGTCACCATCCGATTTTTCTGAAAATAATCCTCCATTTCTATTTCGGAAATCCGAACAAGATTGTTCCGTTCCACATATCCAATATAACCGTAATGAGTCCGTATCTTCAGCCATTCTCCTTCATCCTGCAGAATACAACAGATATTGCCATAAATTTCTTCATCCACGCGTGATGTCATCCAACCGCAGTCTGTCCGTTTTCTGCGATATTTCCCTTCGTATAACGGAGTAACCGGTGCGATAAAAATTGCATATGGATATTGATGCAGACTGTAGCACTGACTATATATAAAAATCCCTCCCGAATCCTGATTTCTGATCCATCTCCACAAGCGTCGATTGAAATTGACACCTATATCATTCTATGTCCGGGAATCGTCAGATAGACCGCAGCACATCGCATCCGGTCTGCACGCAAAACACCTTCTGTTTCTTCCGATGGTGACTCTTCATCTGCTGAGGGAATTATAACATATTTTCCCTGCTTTTTTTAGCTATTTTTCAGTTTCTCTGGGTTCTTCCGCATATTTACGTTTTTTACTTTTATCAGATTCTTAAAGTACTGATAAACAGTGACGTATTAATGTGCAAAAATGCCAAGATACGGATGTTTGCGGAAGAGCCTTTCTCTGACTACTTTTTCATCACTTTTCTTGATTTACAGGAATTTTGGATATTTTCTCCCTTCCTCAGGCTGCTTTATCCAATCCTACTGAGGGGTTCCAGTCACTTTGGGTATTTTGGCTCTTTCTACCCTTTTTTTATCCATTTTCCGGCTTTGTCTGACTCTTCTTTCCTTATCATTTCTTGATTTTACAGGAATTTTGGATATTTTCTCCCTTCCTCAGGCTGCTTTATCCAATCCTACTGAGAGGTTCCAGTCACTTTGGGTATTTTGGCTCTTTCTACCCTTTTTTTATCCATTTTCCGCTTTCTTCTGACTCTTTTTTCCTTACTTTTCTTTGTTTTTACAGGGGGTGTCTCAACCTTAAGGTATAATAAAAAAGGGCCGCTACAACGTAGTGTAACAGCCCATTTGACAAACAACCTTTTTATCACATGCCTTCTTTTTGTGCAATTTCCGGATACAATGTCATCAAACGCTTTCTTTCCATGAATTTACCCATCAGAAATGCAATGATGCCTACACCGATACCGGTCTGTATGCAGAAAATCAGACTTTCAATTTCCCCGGGCAGTTCACCGCCGATAGCAGTTTCCAGAATCGGTTCAAACCAGGGTTCATAATCCGTACCTGTGATTTCACTGATCATCTCGCTTCCAGCATCATCCGAACCACCGAATTCGGCACCTCTCATGGCAATAAATGGACCTACAACCAGTAAAACAGCCACAATCAATAATATCATTACCAGTTTTTTATTCTGCTTTGTCATATCCATATCCTCCATAAATCACGCATTAAAATGGATTGCCTTCAGTTCACTCTGTGCAAAGGATTCCAGAGCAATCACAACGATAACCGTCAGGATTCCTTCAATAATCGCCAGAGGAACCTGTGTGGTTGCAAATACACCCAGGAATTTAACCAGAGATGCCTGAAATCCGCCTTCTGCTGAAGGATATGCCATGGCCAGCTGAATACTGGTCACACAGTATGTAAACAAATCACCTACGGCAGCTGCCAGAAATACGGTAACTTTCCGGTTTACACCGGCTTTGCCAAGCCCTTTATAAATCAGCCAGGAAATAATGGGGCCTGCAATCGCCATGGAAAAACAGTTGGCTCCCAGCGTACTTAATCCGCCATGGGCAAGAAGAATTGCCTGGAACAGCAGGACGATCAGTCCCATTACGGAAACAGCCGCAGGACCGAACAGAATCGCGCCGAGGCCGGTTCCGGTCATATGGGAACAGCTTCCTGTTACAGACGGGATTTTCAGTGATGAAATCACAAAAATAAATGCACCTGCCATGGCTATCATGGTCATACTTTTTCGATTTTCCTTCACCTGTCTGTTGAGACGGGTAAATCCCAGAAACAGAAACGGAAGGCAGATCACGCCCCACGCCACACAAAATGTGGGAGGAAGATATCCTTCCATGATGTGCATGGCACTGACTGCAGGTGATACTGCAAAAAGCATGCACAGGAAACACAGCACTTTAAATACTTTTGTTTCATTCTTCGTCATATCGTTGACTCTCCTTTTTTCATAATATGTACTCCCGGAATCCTTTTCATATGGATTTCAGATCGTACATCTAATGCCCGGCTTTTCTGCTGTATATATTGCAGTCCTGCCGCAGGCTATATCAGATGGAAGAAATTCTTCCATTGCATACAAATGATGTTGGGGTCAAAAACCTCTGACCCCTTGATACCTACGAATTGCGTTTCTGCAGATATTGTTTCAATGCATCGGCATCTCTCGGGTAAATTCCTTCATCCGGCAGGATCCCGGCATCCACCAGAGATTCATAAACATCCAGCATGGTGGGACGTTTCAGATTTGCCCGGTCCAGAATCACCCGGTTTCGGAAAATCTCAAGGGGTGTGCCGTCTGCTATGACTTCTCCTTCGCAGAATACCAGAACCCGTTCCGCCCACCGATAAGCAAAATCCACATCATGGGTAGAAATCAAAAGGGTTTTTCCTTCTTCCGATAACCGGATTAACACATCCTCCAGCATGGCCGCATTCACCGGATCCAGAGCGGCACAGGGTTCATCGAAAATAATCACTTCTGACTGCATGGCGATAATATCCGCAATGGCAACCCGCTTCTTTTCACCGCCGCTGAGATAATGAGGCGGCCGGTCACCGAACTCCGTAATATTCATATATTCCATGGCCTGCTCCACCCGACTGATCACTTCTGATTTCGGAAGCTTCAGATTCATCGGCCCAAAAGAAATCTCGGCTTTCACGGAGGAAGCAACAATCTGATTGTCCGCATCCTGAAAAACAATACCGATATGTCTTCGAAGCTTCGGCAGCGTTTTTCTGGTAATAGGCGTACCATTTAATCGGATTTCCCCCTCTTCCGGAGACAAAACACCGTTGATATTCAGGAAAAATGTAGATTTTCCTGCCCCATTGGAACCTACGATTGCTATACGTTCCCCCGGATAAATCGATAAATTAATGCCGTTTAAGGCTGTTTTTTTCTCATCATATGCATAATACAGGTTATCGACCTGTAAAATCGGTTCCCTCATCATTTTTCCTCAAATACGTTTCTCAAAATATGATGTTTTTAAGTAAAATTTTTTAACGAAGCATCCACCAGATCAGAGTCAGGGCAGCAAAATAAACAACCGCTCCAAGGATCAATTCTCCCGGTACCTTCGTTTCTTCTTCCAGAAACAGAAATTCACCGTCGTAGCATCTGGCTTCCATCGCATCGTAATACGCATTGGCTTTTTTCAGAGATACGATAAACAGGTTGCTGGCAATCTGTCCGAAGGAATAACAGGACGTTCTGAAATCACAGAAACCAAGTCTGGATTCCGCAGATATCCGCATGTTTCTCTGTACAGTTGTCAGAATAAAAATAAAGCGGTAGATCATATGCATCAGTTCCACCAGCAAAGCGGGACAATGCATCTTTCTCAACACAGAAAACAGTTCAAAGGACGGGGTGGACAATGTCATAATGAACATGGCACTGACTGCACCAAAAGCCTTCAGAACAAGAGAAACCATATGAACCAGGCTTTCTTTCGTCACATAAAGATAACCCCAGTGAAGAAACAGATTCCAGTCACCCACAGGATTTCCTGAAAAATCAATGGCAACTGCAATACTTCCCATCAGTATAAAAGCCAGCGGAATGGTCAGCACACTCAGATATCGGTCCACCGGAAGTTTCCCGGCCAAAACCGTAATCGAAGCTGCCGTCACAATCGCAATGACAGAAATCACAGGCTGATCTGCAGCCAGACAAAACAGCAGCAGCAGCAGAGAAAATACCACTTTCAATACAGGATCCACATGACGTATTCCTGAATTCACCGCATAAAAATCAATAGAAGAACCACCATTGTCATGATGATGACCAATTCGATGACGATGGCGGTGGATTTTCTGATTCTGACAACTTCCGGCATTCTGCTCATATCCGTTTATCTGTCCTTCTAATACACACTCTCTCACAATTCTTTTCTCCCAAACCTGTTAATTGAAAATAATCTCTTTCAGCAGGGTCTCCCTTATTGAAAAATAATATCATTTTCTTAATTCTGCAACAATTATATCACTCACTCCCGGCAGTGTCTCTTTCATATTCAGAATGTATCATTCTGTTCCTGCATATCTGGCATGCATTTCACCCCGTTATCATTCTTCAAGGGAATACCACATAAAAAAGGGATTTGCCTGTCTGTAAAATATAACCATTGCGGATATACTGACCGGCCTGAAGTGCAAAAAAGGGCCGCACACGAGAAGTGCGAAAAAGGAACTGCACACGAAAAGCGCAAAAAAGGGCCGCGCACTAAATGAATTTAGTGCACCAGCCCCTCTCAGATCCGGTATTCCGATTCATATCCAAATACCAGACACCTATTCAATATTCCATTTTTCACGTTCTTCATGGGTAAATGCAGACAACGCTTCTTCATCGGCCACCAGCGTAAAATCCTTATGAATCTGAAGGATAGATGCAGGTACCTTCGGCGTAACCGGTCCCAGAAATGCCTCTTTCAGAATGGCTGCTTTCTGCTTTCCGGAAACGATCATCAGAACCTTTTCTGCCTGCATGATATTCCGGATCCCCATGGTATAGGCATAACGGGGAACATCCTCTTCTTTTTCAAAAAATCTCCGATTCGCCTGTATGGTCGCATCAGTAAGAGGTGTCTTATGGGTATCCATTGCAAAATACTCATTGGGTTCATTGAATCCGATGTGTCCATTGGGACCAAGACCCAGAAGCTGCAGATCAATACCTCCCAGATTTTTAATCACCTGATCATAACGGGAGCACTCCGCTTCTGTATCCGGATTGGTTCCGCAGGGTACATTGGTATTAGCCTGATTGATGTTGATATGATCAAAGAAATTACTCCTCATAAAATGAATATAACTCTGATCATTGTCCTCCCCCAGACCCACGTATTCATCCAGATTGACGGTACGTACCTGTGAAAAGTTGATATCCCCCTTCTGATACCAGTCAATCAGCTGTCTGTAAATTCCCAGAGGACTGGAACCTGTTGCCAGACCCAGTACACAATCGGGTTTTAAAATAACCTGTGCTGATATAATATTTGCTGCCTGACGGCTCATATGATCATAATCTCTTGCTGCAAGAATTCTCATAACAAAATCCTTTCTGCTTTATTGCCTTTTCTGCTTCATTGCCCTTCTGCTTTACACGATCTGACTTTCTTTCCTTCCACATATACGGCTTTCACCTGCAGATTCTCATCCAGTACCACAAGATCCGCACATTTTCCAACCTCCAGAGAACCAATCTGTGCTTCCATCCGGATGGCTCTGGCCGGTGCCATGGTTGCTGCATAAACAGCAGCTTCCAGAGAAAGGCCGAAACGGACCGCTCTTCTGATCCCTTCCATCAGATGAATGGAAGAACCGGCCAGGGTCTCTGTACCGGTAAGAACCGCTTTCCCGTTTTTCATGGTAATGGACTGGCCACCCAGCATATAATCCCCATCCGGCATACCTGCACAGCGGAGAGAATCCGAAATCAGGACCAGACGGTCGCCAAAGAGTTTTGCTGTCATGCGGATAACAGAAGGATCCACATGATAACCATCCGGAATCAGTTCTGCAAATGCGCCACTGTCAAAGGCTGCGCCGATGACCGAAGGTTCTCTGTGATGAAGCCCGGGCATCCCGTTATAAAGATGGGTCGCCTGTGTGGCTCCCGCTTCATATGCTGCCTTCGCGGTCTGATAATCCGCTGTGGTGTGTCCCAGTGAAACAGCACAGATGGGGGAAATTTCTTTTATAAACTCCATGGCTCCCGGTACTTCCGGGGCAATGGTAATCAGTCTGACCATACCGCCGGCTGCCTGATTCAGCCGATGAAACATGTACCTGTCCGGGGCATGCAGATTATCAGCATTCTGGGCGCCCCGCTTTTCGTAGCTGAGGAAAGGGCCTTCCATATGAATTCCAGCAATTTTTGCTCCGTCTGCGGGCCGTTTAAAATCCCGGATTGTCTCCATGGCACAAAGCAGTTCCGGCTCTTTCAGGGTCATGGTGGTCGAAAGAAAAGAAGTAACCCCTTCCGCCGCATAGTAGCGGGACATGATTTCCAGCCCTTTGGAAGAACCGTCACTGGCATCTTCCCCCATGGCTGCATGGGTGTGAATGTCAACGAGACCCGGAATCACATAGCAGCCTTTCAGATCTACGCAACTTTCCGGATTCACACATTCTTCCGGATCCACAGGATTTTCCGAATTCATACAGCTTTTCCCTTTACCGGTATCCCGGTCATACATAAGGGAAATCGGACCTTTTCCGGCCGTTACTTCTTCTCCTACCGCGGTAATCCGCTTTTCAAAAGCAATTCCCCCCGGTATAAACTGACCATTCTGAAAAATCTGTCCGTTAATAAACTTCATGTCCATAAACCTCTTTTGCAGTAGTATTTACAATCTGCTTCATTTCATCCCAGTGGGCTTCCATATCTGCCACCAGTCTGAACTGGGTCCGGCATCGGTCCAGATTGTGACCGGGACGATGAATTGCAAAATAATGGTCTCCATCCAGATAATCCGTCAGAAAACGCACACCGCACTCCAGTGTCATGATTCTGGCTCCCATGGGCAGCAGTCTGACTTCTTCATCGGTCAGGCGGCAGGATTCCAGAAAGCCTCTGGTAAATGCACGGAACATTTCCAGATTGATCGTCATCTTCGTCAGATCCGTTTCATCTTCCATGGCCGTTCCGGCACCGGAACGAATGGCATCACCAAAATCATAAAGGCTCAAACCGGGCATAACCGTATCCAGATCCAGTACACAGAGCGGTTTTCTGGTCTCTTTATCCAGCATGACGTTATTGATCTTTGTATCATTGTGGGTAACCCGTAAGGGAAGTTCTCCGCTTTCACGCATCCGTTGAAGACATCCTGCCTCCTCTTCTCTTGCCAGGGCAAATGCAATCTCCTGTTCCGCACCGGCTGCACGAGCAAGCGGATCTTTTGCAAGGGTTTCCCGGAATATACGATACCGATTGATGGTATTGTGAAAATCCGGGATTGACTCTGCCAGTGTATCCGCCGGAAAATCTGCCAGTTGCTTCTGGAACAAGCCAAATGCCAGCGCACAATTATAAAAATCCTCCGGTGTCTCCGGAAGTTCCAGACAGATACTGTCTTCCACAAAATCAAATACCCGATAACTTCCGGATTCCTGACGGTAATAGCTTTCTCCTGTATCCGTCGGCACCAGATGCAGGGACTCTCTCGGATCCTTCACCTTTTTCGCCAGATGCTCTGTAACCAGAGACATATTTCTCATCAGCGCCGGAATATCAAAAGCTTCACTGATACGCTGAAGAATATACCTATGTCCTGTACCGGTTGTCACAAGACAGGTCCGGTTAATATGACCATTGCCATAGGGTTCCATGGATTCGGGAACCCCATCCAGCTGAAAATGAGAAACAACTTCCACCATATCTGCAGATACAGCTCCATTCACCCTGATTTTCTGATCGTTCATTGTAACTTTTTTTGCAGGTTCCTGATTCATAACCACATACTCCTATATTTTCATTCAACCATTCGACACTCGCAAAATTCGACCATTCGATGCTTGCGAAAACGGAACGTCGGATGTAGCAGCCCTTTAGCCCTTCACACCGCCGGAGGTAAGGCCGTTTACCAGATTCTTTTCAATACACATAAAAAGAATGACAACCGGCAGAATTGCGAACAGAGACGCGGCAAACAGGTACTGCCATTCAATCATATTGTAGCCGTTGAAAATATTGATACCTACCGTAAGAGGTTTCAGCGTATCAGTAGAAATCAGCGTCAGAGCAACGGTATATTCATTCCATGCATTGATGAAAATAAAAATTAATGTGGTGACAATACCCGGTGCAGCCACCGGCAGAAGAATTTTAAACATGGCCTGAATCCGATTGCATCCATCAATCTCCGCAGCCTGTTCCATTTCACTGGAAATTCCCAGGAAGGTACCGCGGAGCAGCCAGATGGTAAAGGCCTGGTTAAATGCCGCGTTAATAAATACCAGACCCAGAATGCTGTTGGTCAGACTCAGAGTCTGCATGACCTTATAAATACCGATCAGAAGTACGACAGGTGCAAACATCTGGGATACAATGACAAACCCCAGAAATGCTGTCTGACCACGGAACTTCATACGGGACAGTGCATAGGCTGCCGGAATTCCGCAGATCATGGCAATGATGGTGGAGCCGCCGGCAACCAGCAGGGAATTCAGCATATACTGACCGATGGGGGCCATTTTCCAGATATCAATGAAGTTTGACCAGACCGCATGAACCGGCAGGATCGTTCCATCCACGGAAAAAATTTCCGCACGGCTTTTCAGCGCATTACAGAACATGACAAAATAAGGATACAGTGTCAGGACACAGATATCGATCACAACCAGATAGAGAAGACCGCGCAGAAGCAGTTTCTTCGGAGATAAAGTCTTTTTTTCCATGATTACTGCTCTCCTTTTTTCAATGTATTGATCATATAAACGCTTGCGCACACCAGAAGAATCAGGAAACCGATTACGGATACGGCTGCCGCCTGTCCCTGCTTGCCGTTATAGAAAGCCAGTTTATACAGATAGGTAACCAGAGTATCGGTACGGTTTGCCGGATCTCCCTTGGTCATGGTCCAGATGATCGGAAATGAGTTAAATACGTAGATAATATTTAATACGGTGGAAACCGTAAGTGAAGGCTTCACCAGCGGAATCGTAATATGGAACAGACTCTGCCAGTAGCTGGCACCGTCCACAGTTGCCGCTTCATAATAGGTCGCATCGATACTCTA
>JALETI010000083.1 GCA_022781515.1 Lachnospiraceae bacterium | reverse complement strand
AGAATTTTATTTCCGGCACAATATGGGCAGCCGGCACCGTTCATCCGGTTCTTGATGGATGCCATCCACTCATGACCGCAGGTACCGACCCACCAGACCTTCTTTGATGACTTGAAGGAGAAATCCTCAGGCAGAAGCGGTGCATTCTTTTCTGACCATTGTTCTGCCAGCATCGGTGACTGCGATTTCAGATCATTGAATCCTGCGAGCACTTTTTTTCCTGTGCAGTAAGGGCATCTGCTTCCTGCAGTCCTGGTTTTCACAGCCGCCTGCCATTCGTGGCCGCAGGATCCTTTCCACCAACAAAGGCGATTGGAGCCATATGTAATATCTTTCGGGGTCAGCGGTGCATTCTTCTCTGACCACTCAGCCATTAAAGAGGATTCATTCTCTTCTGCCCATTCATAAAGCGTTGCCATATGTTCACCTACTTCAGCAAGTAAATGGTATAGAGATTTGCATACATTCTGCCATCTTCCAACTGGATATCATCCATCAGCAGTGCCTGAAACAAAACATCCCTCACATTCTTCAAAAGCAGAAGCTGCTGTTCCGTTTTAGAGTAATCCTGCACAGGCAGTATTCGAATATCAATTTCCCCTTCTCCGAGGGATTTCCTTGCCGATTCACAAATCATAAACAGCCCGAGAATATATTTATCTGACATCTGGAATGCATACGTTTCCCGTCCTTCGTAGGTGAATTTGCATCGTTCCAGAGCATCCGGCTCCATCGAAAAGAAACAGCGAACGGTCTCCACATAGCACTTTCCCTCGTAATCCGGTTTCAGATGCCGGATCCTCTTTTTCAGGTTCCTGTAGATCTTTTTCCTGCCGGTACCGGTCCATGTACGATGAAATTCATGTCCGCGTTTTGCCTGATCCAGATACACATTGTTCATGCACAGCAGCTTATTCAGCCCCTCAATGGGATCCAGACGCAGAAGATAGCGGATTACCTCATTCAGCTTTTCTGCTGAATTGATTTCATGATACGCATCTGCTGCAAATCCCAGTTCATCAAATTCCAACGGGCTGCAGGCACGCTTTTCAATTTCCTTCTCCATCACAGCCATTACTTTCTCAATATCGTTCATCTCTCAATCCTTTCCCGAAGTCCTCTCCGGTACTCCGTCCGAAAAAGGACACAGTGTCCTTTTTATGCCATTGCATTCCCCATCAGAATCCGGATGGTCCTACCCATCAGTTTCAGGATGTAAAACACCAGTGCCAGGCCGCCGATCAACCCGCCAAGAATGCAGTCCAGTGCAAATACTCCCAGGCTTCCCGATAACCCATAATTTACCGGAACCAGAATCATTCGCATCCTGCTGATGCCGTAAGGAAAACCGGCAATCAGCCAATACCGAAACCAGTCAAATCCACCGGTATTTCGACAGATGCAGGCTGCAAACCACAGCCAGACTGCAGTAACTGCCGCCGGAATTATGACATCCTTTGTCATTCTCCAAACCATTCTATTCCTCCCGTCCAATGCCAAATTCGTTATAATTTGCCAGCTGCGAATAATACAGACTCATCGTCATAGGTGCATTATAGAGTGTCGAAATCTGATATGCCTTAAGGGCAGCCTTATGACCAACACCCTTCAGGCACATCATTGCATATTCCAGATGCACTCTCTTCAGTTTCAGAAACTGAGACTGCACAACCGCATAGGGATAATCTACCCCCTGAATGCGAATAGAATCTCTTGGCACACAAACAACATCGCACATGGTTTCATACAGCTGGTGAAACATCTCCCGGTCGGAAAAACGTCCATACTCCATAAACCAGTCGTACTCAATGTTCTGTGCAATCAATCTCCGGTATGCCGTTCTGCGCATTTCTGCATCCAAAATCATTCCCGGATTTTCATCTGCGCAGTTTTCTCCATCCATCTCTCCATAGCCGATAAATGGATAGATAGAATGATCTGTATTATTCTCTACTGTATTCTCTGTATTTGTATCGACATTTTTTGCAAAGTGAACTGACAGTTCTGCTGAAGTGGACTGACAATTTTGCAGATATGAACTGACATTTTTTGCAGAGTGAACTGACAAATTTGTCGGTTCACTTTTCCATTTTTGTCGGTCCATATTTTCATTTTTGTCGGTTCGCTTTTTCATTTTTGTCGATTCACCCAAAAAATCGTTATTTTCATCGGTTCTGATGCCTTCTTCCTGCCCTCCGGAACCGGAAACCTCTTCCTCGAGAATTTCATAGGGTTCCGATTCTGCCGAATCCACCTTAATTCTCTTACGTATGGCTTCCTTCTTCGGATAGGTCAGTTCATAGAGCACTTCCGGCACCAGTTCAATGAAGAGAACATTTCTTGCAATGATCCCGCTCTTGAATCGGATCGTTCGGCGATGCCTGCGAATCACCTTCAGATCCTCCAGCACACTCAGTGCACGCAGGATCGTTCTCTCATTTTCATCATATTCATCCACCAGAGATTTCAGGGTACGCTGCAGAAAATCCGCCTTGAATTTCTTCTTCCAGCCAATTACCATGCCGCTTCTTTCATCTCTGACTTCTTCCGGTTTATACCAATACACGATATCTGCCAGAATCGTAATAGCAAGATATTGTGTTTTTCCTTTCTCATTGACAATCGTTTTATACCAGATGGAGGGGATCATATTTCCGACAATGCTCATCTGCCCAACCTGATCAACGATCTCATTTCCAGATGAAAAGAATCGCATTACAATTTCCCTCCTTCCTCTCTCCATTTATCAAGCAATGAGAAAATCAACTCTTCCAGCTGCTCCTGTGTATATTCCTGATCCAGATAATCATCCAGCCGATTCCTGTCGATGGTGAATTTTCTTGAAGCTGCTTTTTTATCCTGAAGGATTTCTCTGACCTTTTTTTCATCAAGCTGTTTTTTCCTGCTTAATTCTTTCAGTCTCTCACCTTTCTGTTTTGTTACGGAGACTCTCTCTGATTTCAGCACTTTTTCAACCCAGCCCTGTTCTCCGGCAGTCAGAAAAGAGATGTCAACTCCCGGAATAAATCCCAGTTTCTTGCTGTCAACCATCTCCATCAGACCATCAGAAAGTCTGGATAACCATAAATACCGCTGAACGGTTTTGTAATTATCTCCACCTTCTTTTCCGAGATCTTCTGTCGTGAGCCCATGATTCTTTCGTTTCAATTTTTTTCTGGCTTCATACTTTTGTCGGTATGCACGTGCTTTCTCACTGGGAAGCAGGTTCTCTCTCTGCAGGTTCGCATCAACCATCACTTCCACTGCTTCTTCATCCGAGTATTCCATAATAATCATCGGTACGGTCTCTATACCGGCCTTTTTAGCGGCATGTGTGCGCCGATGACCGGAAATAATCTCATAAGACCCATCTGCACATTTCCTGCAGATTCCGGGAACCATAACACCATTTTCCTTGATGCTTGCAACCAATTCTTCCATCCGTTCATCATCAATCACACGAAACGGATGGTTGGAAAATGCATGGAGCTGCTCAATGGGAATCTCAATAATCTGTTTATCCACAAGACCGATTGAAATTGCGGCGTTTTTAAACAATTTTTCGTAAGAAGTCATTTCAAAAGAAGGGGATTTAGATTTTTTCATGTGAAAGTACCTCCTCTGTCAATGCTTCATACGCCAGTGCCGGTTTGCTTTTCGGTGCATAGGTATAAATGCTCATGCCTGTTGCAGCCACTTCTTCAAGACGTACCGACTTGGGAATAAATGTATCGAAAATGCATACATAATTTCCATATGCCTGACGAACCTTTTCAATGATCTCTTTCGTGTTATTGCAGCGAGTATCTACCATTGTGATCAATACACCTTCAATCTCCAGCTTCGGATTGATCCAGCGTTTGGCATTGGCAATCGTCTGAATCAGCTGCTGTAATCCGCGCATCGGAAGATATGCAGCCTGAACCGGAATAAGGATCGTGTCTGCACAGCAAAGTGCATTGAATGTCAGCTTACTTAATGAAGGCATACAGTCAATGATCACATAATCATAGTTCTGCTTTACCTGTTCCAGATATGCTCCCAGGATTTTCTCTCTGGCAATCACCCGTTCCAGCATATTCTCTAATCCGGATAATTCGATATTACCGGGAATCAGATCCAAACCTTCTTCATGATGGAACAATGCTTCTTTATCATTGATCACTTTGTTATTGATTACCTTCTCCAGAACAGAGACCAGCGAATATTCCAGTTCATCCGGCTCTTTAATTCCAAGGCTCTGAGAAAGATTGCCCTGGGGATCCAGATCAATCATCAATACCTTCTTCCCTTTTTTTGCCAATCCAAATCCAAGATTTGCCGCACTTGTGGTTTTTCCCACTCCACCTTTGCTGTTTGCAACTGCAATAACCTTACACATACCATCTGCCTCCTAACGCTGTATTATTTTTCGTCTTCCAATCTTGCCCGACGTTCTGCCTTCGTTTCCCGGTTGATTCTTTCCCGGTTTCTGGCCATATCCGATTTCTCAACCTCCGCATATACACGGAAATATCGGTTGGTTCCCTTGTTGGTAAACATCTCGGAAAAATCTATCAGATGAATTCTCTTATCTCTTTCCAGAATCTTTCTGAACCACTGAATGTCCTTTGGTGTTCCCTGAAGTCTGATTTTAAGCATTTCTACCTCCTCATGCTCCGCCATACGGCTCTTTCAAATCGACGCTTGCGGAGATTTGGCGCCGGATTCGGTTTGCAAAGCAAACATTTTCCTATTCGAATCCGTGCGCATCCCTGCGGAGCGTTTATCTCAGTCAGAAATCGAACTCTGACTGAGATAAAAGGACACTGTGTCCTTCTTCTGCAGATCTGTGGTGGATCGTTTCTGCAGAATATTATTTTGACAATAACAACAGAAAAGAGATAACCTCTTTTTCTGTTTTCGATAAGCGATGATGCATCCTTCGTTTACAAAATAATTTAAAAATATACCGAAACTCCCTTCAGACATCATCCTGAACTCAATATCCATAATAACCTGATGTCATCCGGGTAAAAAAATAAGGGCACCCGCTTCCGAAAAATTTCTTCCTCAGAAAAAGGTGCCCTTATAAAGCCAAAATCAGCTTATAAAGTCGTCAGATATCGATTTTTCACCGGAAAACAGGTGTCAATAAGGCCCATATTTTCCATGTTTTTTAAAAAATTGATGTCAATTTGATGTCAGCTTTTTCATATACCGCTTTCAAAACCACTAAATATGGTATTTATTGACGGTATTAGTGCTATATATAGCGTACTATTTATCTAATGTCTTCATCGTGGGGACGAAATGGTACATCATTCACTTGCTGTTCTATCATCTGCCAAGTTCTACTGATATGTTGTTTGAA
>JALETI010000081.1 GCA_022781515.1 Lachnospiraceae bacterium | reverse complement strand
CTGCGGATCCAGTCACCCCATTCTGCATAATATTTTCCAAGAAGATGTGCCTGATCCTGCGTTTTTCCGGCATCCAGATTTCCGTTGGCATCATCAAACAGGACATTGGCATCCAGATAAAAAATTTTTTTATTGTCCGCTATTTTTGACAACTCTGTATTCAGCTTATTGATGGCCGCATTATTAATCACTTTGTCACTGTCAGAACGTTTTTTTGACACATGAAGGTTTGCCTGAAGAAATACTGCCGCATCTGGTTGTGTGTTTTTCACAAAATCAATCAATTCACTGTACTTATCTACAATGCTGTTAAATTCATACCCCAGCTCGTTGATACCAAGCATAATATATATTTTACCATATTTTTTATCAGCTAGTAACTCATCCAGTGTTACTTTTCCAATTGAAGGAACAGAAATACGGTTTTTGCGGACATTAAATACGCTCATGCCGGTATCGCAGAAAAAGGTTGCTTCATTTAATCCTGCATATTCCATGATTCCCACGGTTCTGGAATCTCCGATAAATAAAGCATCTTCCATCGATGCCGGTACTTTATTCGCTTCACTGTCGGGTTTACCGTATGTAGCGGATTCGGATTCGGAGGTTTCAACATCTGTTGAAAGATGGGTATCTGTTATTCCGCTGCTTTCAACAGAACTGTTTTCGGATTCTTTACCTGCGTTTTCAGAATTGCCGCAGGAAGTAAATATCATACCTGTCATCATCACAAAAAGTAAACTGAATACTGCAATAAAATTGATTTTTTTCATCATCTGCACCTCTTAAAATCTAAAATATAAAAATGGATCATCGAATCCTCTGTACATGCAGTACAGGCTGGCAATCAGAATTGCCAGAGTCAACAGAAACGTAACTGCCGGTTTTTTTATCCGTTCCAGCAATCGATACGGCAATTTTGTGGAGAACAGTATTCCTGCAATGAAAAAGGGGTAATACTGTCCCAGATATTTCAGATAGTCATATCGGAATATGGACCACATGCCCTGACCAAAAAACGGAAACAACCGGGTAAATAGCAATCTGAGCTGATCCATGTCGGAAACAGCAAAAACTGCCCAGGTAAGCGGGATCAGAATCATCATATATATATGTCCCAGAAAAGCATGTTCAGACAGAAATCTGCCGGTAAATAACTTCTCAATCATGATGATTACAAAAAGAAGGAATCCCCATAATATAAAATTATATCCTGCCCCATGCCAGATACCTGTCAGCAGCCATACAATCAGCAGGTTAAGCAGTGTCCGGGCTGTTCCGCATCGGTTTCCGCCCAGAGGAATGTAAACGTATTCCCGAAACCATGATCCCAATGTTATGTGCCATCGTCTCCAGAATTCGGTCATGGTAAGGCTTATGTAGGGATGATCAAAGTTTTTGGGCAACCGGAATCCAAGCATTTTTCCAAGACCAATGGCCATCAGAGAATAACCGAAAAAGTCAAAATAAATATGAAAAGAGTATGCAAGAACCGCCATCCAGGCAAGGGGCGTGGATATACAGTCAAATCCGATAGCCAGTGTCTGCGACCAGAGCTTCCAGATGGGATTGGCAAGTAAAACCTTTAACCCAAGACCAAATGTGAAAATTTCCATCCCGCTGATTGCATCTCTGACTGTTATGGACCGACTCTTCAGTTCCTTCCTGACCTGTCCGTATGTAACAATCGGACCGGCGATCAGCTGTTCAAACATGGAAATATATACTGCAAACCGCAATAAACTTTTTTCTGCTTTTTCTTTTCCCCTGTAAACATCTGCAATATAGGAAAGCCCCTGGAAGGTATAGAATGATATTCCGACCGGGAGAATCATTTCCGTAACAATGGGAAAATCCGGGAATGCTTTTACCAGTTCAGCACAAATAAAATTGGAATATTTAAATATGCAAAGACTGATCAGATGAAACAGTACACCGGCTGTCAGCAATGGTTTTTTCAGGTCATTCTTTTTTTCCATCCCCAATCCGACCAGAAAATCCACTATGATGCTCATAATCAGCAGCAGAAAATGAACAGGTGCCTGCGTTGTTCCTACATAATAAAATGTAAAACTGCCCAAAAGCAGAATAATGTTTTTCCACCGGTCCGGTACCAGATAGAAACAGGTGAAAAAAATCGGCATAAACAGTAAAACAAACTGTAAACTGCTGAAAACCATATTGATATCCTCCATTTATATTGATACAAGGAGCAAACATTGTTTGACTTCCATATCTTTTCAGGACTCACTCCCAAATCCTGGAACGGGAGTATCTCCCATCTTATATACAGACGACACAAAATGACAAAAGGTTACAAAAAAAGTGCAGCCTCTTTTCTGAGACTGCACTTCATTTCTGAATAATTATATAACAATGAATTAATGAGTATATGTAACATACTTAACAGGCGTTCCGCAGTATCCGATGGAATCAATCTGGCAGCCACGGCGCGAATTCGCTTCATGACAGATCTTTCCGCCGCCAATATAAATTGCTACATGGCTGATACCGCTCTTTCCGTAGAATACCAGATCACCGGGTTTTAATTCACCGGAGCTGATGGAACGTCCTCCTCTTGCCTGTGCGGCAGAGCTGTGCGGTAAGCTGATACCGAATGATTTATAAATTGCCATTGTAAATCCGGAACAGTCAGCACCTGATGTCAGGCTGGCACCACCCCAGACATATTTCAGCTTTCCTGCATACTGCTGTGCTTTTGCGGCAATACCGGAACCGCTCTTGGAACTTCCTGAAGAACTGCTGTTCTTGCTGGAACTGCTGCTCTTGCTGGAGCTGCTGTTCTTGCTGGAACTGCTGTTCTTGCTGGAACTGCTGCTCTTGCTGCTGGATGTACTCTTTGAAGATGAAGAACTTGTCTTTTTGCTGGAAGATGTTTTCTTTGCGGCTTCTGCCTTCTTTGCTTCTTCCGCTTTCCTGCGTGCTTCTTCTGCAGCTTTCTTTGCTTCTTCTTCGAGTCTCTTCAAGCGTTCCTCTTCAGCCTTTTCCGCTTCGATTTCCTCTACCGTCTTTGCATGTGTAAATTCCACATAAACGGAAGCATAATCTGCAGAGATATAACCTTTCAAATCATCTTCGCCGTCTTCACCTTCGCTGACCAGAACCTTAATGAACTTTGTTCCGTCTGCATCCTTGGAATCCACTGATTCTTCCAGTACAGAATAGACAGAATTCTCTGCAAGCAGATCCAGTGTACGGCTGGTGGTGGTTGCATCTTCACGAAGTCTCAATGTTTTTGCTGTGGTCTTGCAAAGCACATTACCGACTTCCTTTGCAATCTTCTCAGCTTCTTCACCGGTTTTAAAGAATTCAGCTTTCATATAACCGGTACAGTTGCCAGATTTGATGCGATACCACTGACCGCCCTCACC
>JALETI010000079.1 GCA_022781515.1 Lachnospiraceae bacterium | reverse complement strand
GTATGGCATGGAGGGATGAATCTATTGGGTAAAGAAGATATTTGGGATAATCTAATGCGCATAAAGAATCCGGAAGTGGCAGCAGAATTGTTAGAAATTGCTGTTTCCACATGCTAATGATGGATGAAATGTTCAAGATGCCGGTAATGTATCGACATGATAAAAAAATAGCCAAAAGACAGTTATAATACAGGGGAGCTGTCGTACGACAGCCCCCTGCATATATAAGGAAATCTCAATTTTCCGCCTTACAGAATGAAAATATATCCTGCATCTGACATAAAGGCATTCATCAGATGCCGCGGAAACGGAAGGTGAAGGTCATCTTTTTGCTGACATCCAGTAAGTATTCCGGATGGGTACGTGATCCCCAGCTGTCGTCCCCGGCAATTCCCATCTGCTGCATGGAAGCGCGGATGACAGTGTAGTGGATCGGCGGAAGTTCGAAAGGATGTTCTGCATTTTCCATTTCGTGAGGAGTCCAGGGTAGTGCAGAGAAGTTGATGGAATCTCCTTCGAATAACAGTCCGCGTCCGCGTCTGTCCGTTACTTTTGCCCAACGAACGCCAACCTTATTGCCGCATTCCTGAGGAACCATATAGCGTGCCAGATTGTCGGTGACTGTATTTTTGTAAATGCCAAGCTTTGCACCTTTCTGACGATCTTCGTATGTTTCTGCAGGACCCATTCCATACCATTCTACCTGATCATAGTCTGCACGGATCTTCATGATCATTCCGAATTCAGGCATGTCGCCCAGTTCTGCTACCGGATCATAAGAAAGGGTTGTTTCGATGGTACCATCTCCGTATACTGTATAAGCAACGCTGCAGTGAGATACGGGTTTGGTTGCCAGATTGTAATGGAAAGTAACCGTTGCGGAATTTTCATTTTCCTCCAGGTCAGGCAGATGCCATACATTTAACTCAAAGTCTTTATGGGACTGATAGAGGCTTGCAATTTTCCATTGACCGTATCTTGCCGTCATCAGGTTTCCCTCGTCGTTATCCACAGGTGCGCGCCAGAAGTTCGGTTTCGGAATGCTTTCAATCATTTCTACACCGCCGTAACGATAGGAGGTCAGTCCGCCGAACAGACCGGAGAACAGTATTTCAAAATTCTCTCCGCTTACGCCGATATTGTCCCATCCCCTGACTACGGTGATCGTTTTTTGGCAGGGGCTTAAGGGAACCGGATTTTCTACTGTATAAACTGTCTGACCAAAAGCAACTTCATGGCCTGCCTCTGCCCAGAGGGTATCCTCTTTTAATATGAAGGAAACGGTGACTGTGTATTCTCCCGGCGCTTCGGCTTTACGGAT
Organism: Lachnospiraceae bacterium; assembly: GCA_022781515.1. GTDB lineage: Bacteria > Bacillota > Clostridia > Lachnospirales > Lachnospiraceae > TWA4. The sequence continues at coordinate 6,888 of JALETI010000079.1, read as the reverse complement.
CGGAAGTTCGTATTCCTGCTCGGAAAGGGGTGCAACATCTGTATCCAGTTTCGTCTGGCAGACAGAGATTCCATTTCTGGCAAGAGATACAATACAATCAAAGGTATTTGTATTGACAAACAGGTTCTTGTTTCGAATCAGGACTTTGTCTTCTGTTATTTCAGCAGAGATATTCTGATAGTTATATTTTATTTCCTGCATTTTCGGTGAAGGGGTTCTGTCTCCCCCATATACAATTCCGTTTCCGCTGAAGTTGTAATCCGTGGGACGTTCTCCGAAATCTCCACCGTATGCCTGAAATTCATTGCCGTAACGGTCTTTCTTATAAATGGACTGATCCACGTAATCCCAGATAAATCCGCCCTGATACAGAGGTTCAGTTTCGGTGAGTTCGGTATATTTATGCATGGCACCGCAGGAATTACCCATTGCGTGTGTATATTCACAGCAGATAAAAGGTTTGTCACGATGTTCCGACAGGAATTTCCGGATGGCAGCAACAGGTGTGTACATCTGACTTTCCATATCGCTGGTTTCATTGTAGCGTCGATCGTTGTGGATGCCTTCATAGTGAACGAGGCGTGTATTGTCCAATTCACGGAATCTGGCCGCCATATCACGAAGAATCGGTCCGCCATAAGATTCATTGCCGCAGGACCAGATCAGAATAGAGGGATGATTTTTGTCACGCTGATAGGTAGAATTTACTCTGTCAATCAACGAAGCTTTCCATTCATATCTGTCACCGGGCACCGCCAGGCTGTTGTCTGCAAGGCCGCGAACAATCGGATCCCAGGTTCCGTGGGTTTCCAGATTACATTCATCGATCAGATACAGACCGTATCGATCGCACAGACGGTAGATTCTGGAATCATTGGGATAATGGCAGGTGCGGATGGCATTGATATTATTGCGCTTTATGGTAAGGATATCCTGAAGGAGTTCATCTTCCTGAGGAACACGACCTGCTTTGGAGCTGAATTCATGACGGTTCACGCCCTTGAAGACAATTCGTTTTCCGTTCAGACACATAATATGATTTTTCATTTCGAAACGACGGAAGCCGACATATTCGGAAATGACTTCGGTAAGCTGTCCCTTTTCGTCATAAACAGATAAGAATAATTCGTAAAGGTTGGGTTCCTCTGCGCTCCACAGATCAAATCCGCTGACGGGAAGTGTCAGATGACCGCTGCCTTCCTGAAGGGGAAATTCCGCAGAAGCAAATACAACCGTTTCAGAAGGAGTTTTGAGATATTCTGAAGCAGGAGCTTCGCAGGAAGGAAGTCTGGAAAGGCTGATTCTGACCGTTCCATGTCCGCAGCCTGTTGCATCAATAACGAGATTTCCTGCATGATAGGTATCATCAAGGAGAGTCTGGATTTTCAAATCCCAGATATGTACTTCCGGGCGGGTAAAGAGATACACATCACGGAAAATACCGGAGAATCGGAAAAAGTCCTGATCTTCTGTCCAGCTGCCGCTTGTCCATTTATATACCTGAACAGCCAGTTTATTTTCGCCCTCCAGGATATAGGGAGTTAATTCGAATTCAGTGGGAGTGAAGCTGTCTTCGCTGTATCCAACATAGTGTCCGTTCAGCCAGACGGCCATGCCGCTTTCCACACCCTGAAATGAAATATAAACCGGTTTTCCCTGCATGGAGTCGGGAACTGTAAAATATTTTACATAACTTGCAACCGGATTAAATTTGGACGGAATCTCTCCGGCCCAGATATCTTCGCGTCCGTCCCAGGGATACTGGGTATTTACATATGCAGGAACATCATATCCTTCCATCTGAATATGTGCCGGTACGCGGATATCGCTCCAGTTTTTGCAATTATAATCTGCAGCTTCAAAACCCTTGACCGTGTCATCCAGGTTTCTGCCATAAGAGAATTTCCAGATGCCGTTCAAGGAAAAACGAAACGGATTTATCCGGTTTTTCAGGCAGGCTTCATCCGGATAGCAGATGTGATCAGAATGAGCCGGCAATGCATTTTCTTTAAAGAATTCAGGATCCTGAATTTTCTGGTAATTGAACATTTTATATCTCTCCTTGTATTGTGATAATATTATTTTATTCATTATGGGAAACAAAATACACAATATAAAATCAGTGCAAGAATATGGAAAAATATTACCTGATAAAGCAAGCTGAAGTATGCTTTAGGGTGAAGAAAGGGGAGAAGTCAAACGGCTAAGGCAGGAGAGACTTATGCATATTCCTGATGTCTTTTTCGTTTATAACTTTTCCGCTTGCCAGTTCCCGTATAGCGTTTAATACGACGGTCTGTCTTCTCCACAATTCTTTATCCTTGTGCATATGACCGAAATACCATCTGTCGTAGGAGACTGTTTCAGCAATCCATTGTAGGAAACATGTTATTGGTTTCTCATGAGGTTCGGTGATACTAAGCATTTTCGGATAATAATCCATCGCAAAGAAGGGGAGTGTATCTTCAGGAGATGTATGGGTCAGAATGTAATCAATCTGACAACCGGCTTTCTGCAGATTGTTCCGTGCCTCATTGTATTCTTCTTCACATGGCATTTCTGCGGGGAACCAGTCGTAGCCTTCCATACGTCTGGCAGCGTCAAATGAATAAGCACCGCCCATGGTGAAAATTCGTTTATTATCCAATTCCGGTATCGTATAGATCTGCCCGCGCATAAAATGGCGGATGTTTCTGCGAATTCTGTGGACTTTTCCACCATTCCAGAGCTCTACCGCATATTCCGTATTCAGACGGTCAAAATTTTCATGATTGCCATCCACAAAGCAGATGTCATAATAGCTTCGTTCCTGTTCGATCCAGTCCATAAATTCTTCTTTTGCTTTATTTGGCTCAAAAATAAAACCCCAGTCACCTAAAACAATAATAACATCTCCCTGTTTGAGATAAGGATCGAGAAAAGATTTGTATCGGTTAATATTGCCATGTGTATCTCCTGTCACGTACCACATGATGATCACCTCCGTTTGTATCTTGGGGTTAACCCCTTTTGCCTCTAACATCAAAATATAGCACAATTAATTCTATAAATCTACAAAGTATAAAAAACAGATGCAGAAATCACTGTAATGAAGTTTTCTTTAATAAAGATTATACAGTTTTGACGAATTATGAAATCTATAGATTATGAATCAACTGTAAATAACAAGGACACAAGATTGATAATATCGACTATTTGATTTATAATTGAAAATACTAAACCCCCAGCTATGCTGGGACGAATAGTGTAAGCAGAGGCGTTGTATGGTGTAAATAAAAAGCCTCCTATGATAAAATAGTAAATTAGAGATTTGATGGCATAACTGCTTGAGACACCGCCTTCTAGGCGCGCAAGTATGTGCCCTTATAGGGCAAAAATCAAACCACCAGCAGAGCTGGTGGTAATGAATTAGAAGAACGAGACGGATTTGACAGCAGCTAAAGTACAAGGAGGAATCAAATGGAAACATTCAATGAAATAAAAAGTCGTCAGTTTCAGGCCATGCTGGAACCAGCACAGGATAAGCTGAAAAAATACAGTCCTGAGGATATTTGCAAAAAAGCAAATATCACATACAATGAATCGGAAAAAACGTTTTGTATTCAAAGTATGGGGAAAAATATTTTTGTACATTACCCCGACTTTGTAGTGGAACAATCCCTGGAAATGTGGCATCACCTGACACTGCTCCAATACATGGACACTGCAGACGGAGCGCCGCTGACAGGAAGATGGAAGAGCTTACAGCAAATGCGCGGTAGCTTTGCCAGAGGAAGCGGTTTCGACAAGGATATCGGAATCATGTTTGAACGCTATTTTTCTGACATAACGGAAGAGGAATTTCGAAGTGCATGTGAACGATTAGGAGGCGTTGTGGTGGATGGAAAAGCAGACGTATCTGTGATTATCCCCTATGCACCGATGTTTAAAGTTCTTGTTAACTTCTGGGAAGGAGACGATGAATTTCCTGCCTCCGGAAAGGTTCTTGTTGACGAGAATGCGGAGCACTATCTGGAAATTGAAGCAGCAGGCGGTGCCTGTTCTGCTGTTATTATGGAAATAAAGAAGAACTTACCTGCAAAAGCAGAGTTTGAAATCCTATAACCGTTATAAGGAGATTATTTCTACAAACGGAGAATGTCTGTTATAATCGGAACGCGTAAATAGGAACGGTTGTTCATTTTCTGATCACAGGCGTTTTTTGAAGCATCTATCAGAAATGGTAGGTGCTTTTCTTATTAATGGATCAGAAATTTCTGATGGATTTGCAGAAATTTCCGAAGTATGATATACTATTTCTGAGAAATGGAGGTGTTGTTGTGAGTGATTCGGTTTTTCTTAGCAGCAAAGAAGCAGCAGAGCGGCTGCAGATGACGTCCCGCCGTGTTATCGGTCTCTGCAATGAAGGGAAGATTGAGGGGGCATTTCGTGAAGGAAGAAACTGGAAAATACCGGAAGAATCTGTACAGGTAATGGCTGATACGCTGATTGCTCGAAAGAAATATGCAAAAGAAAACGCGCCGAAGCTTCTTCCCTGTGCAGTGGGAAATACATCCTATATGGAAATTGTACGGGATTGTTATTATGTAGATAAAACACTTCTGATTCGGGATCTGATTGATGATCACAGTGCGGTTACATTATTTACACGTCCCAGACGTTTTGGTAAAACACTGGCCATCAATATGCTTCGGACATTTTTTGAAAAGACAGAGGAAGACACTTCAATATATTTCAAGGACAAGAAAATCTGGAAATGCGGAAAACGGTACCGAAGCCTGCAGGGGGCATATCCTGTTGTTTATCTTACCTTCAAAGATGTGAAATTCAATACATGGAAAGATTCTCTGGAAGCAATCCGTCTTGTACTGAAAGATGAATATAAGAGACACACAGAACTGGCTGAAAGTAACAGTCTGGATGATGATGATCTGGATTATCTGAATCGCATGATAAAAGGGCAGCTCAGTGAGGTGGAGTATACACGGGCGCTGCTGTGTCTGACACGGATGCTGGAAAAACATCATAAATCGAAAGCAGTGATTCTGATCGATGAGTATGATACACCGATTCAGCAGGGGCATAACAAAGAATTTTATAATGAAGTGATTACCTTTATGAGAAATTTTCTGTCCGGAGGGTTAAAAGATAACGACAGTCTGGCTTTTGGTGTGTTGACAGGAATTCTTCGGGTATCGAAAGAAAATTTATTCAGCGGTTTGAATAATCCCACAGTAAACACTGTGCTGGACGAAAAATACAGTGAATATTTCGGATTTACCAGCGAAGAAGTAGATGAAATGGCATCTTATTATGGTGTCAGCGAAAAACGGGATGAAATTCGAGCATGGTATGATGGATATCGCTTTGGAAATTCTGAAATTTACAATCCCTGGTCGGTTACAAATTATTTTAATAACAACTGTCAGCCCAGGGCTTACTGGGCAAATACCAGTGATAATGAAATTATTCAGGAAATCATGCGAGGGCTTACACCGGAAATTGCAGAAGAACTGCTTTTTTTGATGCAGGGAGAGCCTGTGCAGGCATCGCTGAATATGGAGGTAATATATCCGGGAATTTCCGATGGACCGGATACAATTTTCAGTTTTCTGTTGATTGCCGGATATCTGAAACCTGTCCGGAAAGCTGTGGAAACAGAGTTTGGTACTTTTGCAGAGCTGCAGCTTCCCAACATGGAAATTCGCAGAGTTTATAATACAGAAATTCTTTCATGGCTGCGTGGAAATATGGAAGGAAATGCCATGATGGAAATAGAGAAATCGCTTTATTTAAATGATGGGAACCGATTAAAAAAAGCGCTTCAGAGATATATGATTAGTTGCATCAGCTGCTTTGATGGTGCCACGGAAAGTTTTTATCATGGAATGGTTCTTGGGCTTGTGGCCAGTATGTCTTCCCAGTATTATATTCGTTCCAACAGGGAGTCAGGAAACGGACGTTTCGACCTTCAGATGGAACCGAAAAAAAAGAATCTTCCCGGAATTATCATGGAATTCAAAGCTGTGAAAGCATCTGAAAGCGATCAGCTTTCAGAATTGGCAGCAGAGGGCCTGAACCAGATTTCCAACAGACATTATGACATGGATATGTGGGAAAGAGGAATAACAGACATTGTAAAATATGGGATTGCGTTTGCGGGAAAAGACGTTGAAGTGAAGATGCTGTAAAGATTCTTCGATGAAGCAAAAAAACATGGAAGTGCTTCTGTTATACGAAATTGCGCATTTGTTATCTTCCGTTGCTTGATCATTGCATGTTCCTGGGATAGAGTAAGGGCATACCAGATACCAGAGGAGGGAGTTTTATGCTCAGTGAAAACATTAAAAAAATCAGAAAGCAGAACGGTCTTACCCAGGAAGCGTTTGCCATTCGGTTACATGTGGTGAGACAGACCGTGTCAAAATGGGAGAAAGGACTTTCCGTTCCGGATGCACAGACACTTCAGCGTATTTCGGAAGAATTCGAGATTCCGGTTCAGGAGCTTCTGGGAAATCTCTCTGCTTCAGAGGTCAATCAGAATGAAATTGCAGATCAGCTGGCAAAAATTAACGAGCAGCTGGCCATCAGAAATCACCGTGCAGCAAATGGCTGGAAGGTAGTCTGCCTGGTGCTGCTTGTCTGTATTGGTTTTCTGATGGGTAAAGTCTATTTCGGAAGCCGTTTTTCTGAGTCTTCTGAAGAGGCATCCAGGGTTTCGTTGCCGGATACAATAGAAGCATCAAATGTTCGTTTCAACGGAAACAATCAGGAACTGATCTGTTCTTTTGTACCGAGTATTGGAAACCCGGAGATTATCTATACAGTAACATTGTATGACCAGTATAACCATGACAATAGCATTCCGGGGCAGACTGTGGTTTCACA
>JALETI010000051.1 GCA_022781515.1 Lachnospiraceae bacterium | reverse complement strand
TTATGGGATTCAAATCTGACATCGAAATCGCTCAGGAAGCTACACCGGTTCATATTAAAGAGATCGCAGCTAAAATCGGTTTAACTGAAGACGATATCGAACTTTACGGCAAGTACAAAGCTAAGGTTGACTACAACCTGATGAATACAAAACCCGGCAGCGGCAAGAAGGCTAAACTGATCCTGACCACAGCGATCAACCCCACACCCGCAGGCGAAGGCAAGACAACTACCACCGTTGGTGTTGGTGATGCACTTGCAAAACTTGGCAAAAACGTTGTTCTGGCTTTAAGAGAGCCCTCTTTAGGACCGGTATTCGGTGTTAAGGGCGGTGCTGCAGGCGGCGGCTATGCTCAGGTTATTCCTATGGAAGATATCAACCTGCACTTCACAGGTGACTTCCATGCAATCGGCGCAGCTAACAACTTACTGGCAGCTATGATCGACAACCACATTTACCAGGGCAACGCACTGGACATCGACCCCAGAAGAATCATCTGGAGACGCTGCGTGGATATGAACGACAGACAGTTAAGAAACATCGTTGACGGTCTGGGCGGCAAGGCTCAGGGTTACCCCAGAGAAGATGGTTTCGATATCACTGTTGCATCAGAAGTTATGGCAGCTTTCTGTCTGGCAAGCTCCATTGATGATCTGAAGGAAAGATTCTCCAAGATTCTGGTTGCTTACTCCAGAGCAGGAGAACCCATCACAGCCGGTCAGATCAATGCACAGGGTGCTATGACCGCTCTGTTAAAAGACGCTCTGAAACCCAACCTGGTTCAGACCCTGGAAGGAACCCCCTGCTTCATCCACGGTGGTCCTTTCGCTAACATCGCTCACGGCTGCAACTCCGTAATCGCTACCAAGATGGCTATGCACTTTGGTGATTATGTAGTAACAGAAGCTGGTTTCGGTGCTGACCTCGGTGCTGAAAAGTTCCTGGATATCAAGTGCCGTCTGGCAGGTCTGAAGCCCGATGCAGTTATCATCGTTGCAACCATCAAAGCTCTGAAGTACAACGGCGGCGTTCCGAAGGCAGAAGTTTCCAAGGAAAATCTGGAAGCTCTGGAAGCAGGTCTGCCGAACCTGTTAAAGCATGTTGAAAACATCACTCAGGTATTCCATCTGCCCGCAGTAGTAGCTCTGAACCGTTTCGTAACCGATACAGACGCTGAAATCGAACTGGTAACCAGAAAGTGTAAAGAACTGGGCGTTAACGTTCGTATGAGCGAAGTATGGGGCAAAGGCGGCGACGGCGGTATCGAATTAGCAGAAGAAGTAATCCGTCTGTGTGAAGAAGAAGACGCAAGCGGCTTCACATATGCATACGATCTGGATATGCCTCTGAAGGATAAGATCGAAGCAATCGCAAAGAAGGTTTACGGTGCTGACGGCGTTGACTTCTCACCCGAAGCAGCAAAGGAAATCGACAACCTGACCAAGATCGGCTATGGCAACGTACCCGTATGTATGGCTAAGACCCAGTACTCACTGACAGATGATCAGACCAAGCTTGGCCGTCCTTCCGGCTTCCGTATCACCATCCGTCAGGTAACCATGTCTGCAGGTGCTGGTTTCATGGTAGCAATCACCGGTGCAATCATGAAGATGCCTGGTCTGCCCAAGGTTCCCGCAGCTGAAAGAATCGACGTTGATTCCACAGGTAAGATCACAGGTCTGTTCTAAGATTATCGCCTGATAGTCTGACTTTCTTACATAGAATTTATTTATTTATTTCGGATATCATTCAGATAAATTTCGGTTTATTTGATATCCCATAAAATAACAGAGGGCTGCCGCTCCTTGGAGCGGCAGCCCTTTCTATGTTCTGAATATGTTCAAGATCAATTACATTTATTTAACAGCCTTTCAGCCACATAAATCCATATGCAGGAAGATTAACTCCTCTGGGAACAATTTTCTCTCCATCCATCAGATTGACATAGGGAACAAAACCTTCATCAATCCATGCGGTCTTATCGTATTCACTGAAGTTAAATAACGCAATCAGTTTCTTTCCGTTTTTCTCTTTTACAATTCCGAGAATCGCATCATCCCAGGTATCAATGGTCCACATCTGTGCATCCGAAGCAAACAGTTCTTCCGTCTTACGCACATCTTCCAGTTTTTTCAGAACACTGAAGAATCGACCGGCTACTGTATCCTGGTTTTCTCTGTCTGCTGCATCGTTCCAGAGGAATTTACCCCTGTGAAGATAACGGGAATCTTCTGCTTTATTGGGATCATTTTTATAGGTATAATCATTCAGTCTGCATACCTCGTCGCCACTGTAGATAATCGGCAGTCCTGACTGTGTCAGCATAAAGGCATGAAGCATCAGGTCAAATCCAATGGCCTTGTTCAGCATATCCTTTTCGCATCTGTAGGATGCATATTCGATACCGCATAAAGATGCTGTGGTGCCGCACAGTCTTGCATCGCCCAGACGGGGATCCGAATTGTACAATTCGCCTTCCGCAAAGGAATAAGGAATATTGCCGGTGAAGAAATCATTGAGATATTTCTTATGCGGTACTTCCTGAATGCCGAAATTTCTCAGAAAATCATAATCCAGGCCCCAGCCAATGTCATCATGACAGCGCAGATAGTTCAGGAACATGTATTCTCTCGGAAGGGTACTGATGGTATCCAGCTGTCTTCTTAGCAGACGTACGTCTCTGGTTGCCACTGTATGCCATGTTGTACACATGGTTGTCACATTATAAAGCATATGGCATTCCGGTTTTTCAACAGAACCGAAATAAGGTACCACTTTAATCGGTTCCATGACAACTTCTCCCAGAAGAATGACGCCTGGACAGACGATTTCGCAAAGCATGCGGATCATACGAACCAGATCATGTACCTCCGGCAGATTCCGACAGTCTGTGCCGAGCTGCTTCCAGATGTAGGGAACTGCATCGATACGGAACACATCAATGCCATTATTGGCCAGATACATGATATTGTTGACCATTTCATTAAATACAACAGGATTTGCATAGTTCAGATCCCACTGATAAGGGTAAAATGTGGTCATAACATATTTCTGAATTTCAGGAAGCCATGTGAAGTTGCCCGGTGCCGTTGTGGGGAATACCTGGGGTACGGTCTTTTCAAACTCACGGGGAATATCGTAACTATCATAGAAGAAATAACGGTTCATATATTCCGGATCCAGTGCTCTTGCCTTTTTCGCCCATTCATGATCTTCTGATGTATGATTCATGACGAAATCCAGACAGAGGCTGATGCCGCGTTTACGACACTCTGCAGCCAGATCACTTAAATCCTCCATGGTTCCAAGATCCGGACGAACTTTCCGGAAGTCGGCAACTGCATAACCGCCATCACTTCTTCCCTCCGGAGAATCGAAAAGAGGCATCAGATGAAGGTAATTCACACCGCAGCTTTCCACATAATCCAGATGTTCTTTCACCCCCTTCAGATTATCCGCAAACTGCTCGGTATACATCATCATACCCAACAGATTCTGATCCTTATACCAGTCCGGGGAAGCTTCTCTTTCACGGTCAAGTTTTTTCAGATCTTCACTTCTTTCAGAGGCCCACTTTTCCATCTGACCGCAGAGTTCATCGAAGTAAGGGGATTCTTCTCCGTAGAATCTGCTGTAGATGGACTTCAGCTCTTCATAGTGTCTCGCAAAGCGTGTTTTAAAAACTGCATCTTCAATGTTTTTTTTATCTGTCATAATACAATCTCCTATGAACATTTTGGTGATACAGTCAGTATATCACGCTCTGCTTTGAAACTGCAATATATTTTCTTATTCAATTACCGCACTGTTCACAACCAGTTCAAGAACTGCATCGCATCCATAACTAAACTTGATTTCATCTTCTCCGTACTGTTCTTTCATGGTTTCCGGATCACTTCCGTAATTCTCCGCCATCTTGGCAACATAGTTTTCATATGCTTCACCTTCTGCCTGAATATTCTCCAGTTCGATAATGGCTCCTAAAACCAGTTCTTCCTGAATGGTCTCTTCCAGGGATTCCCAGAGATAGTCTTTTACAAAACCATCCTCATCGGTTCCCAGCTGCTTAATATACTCTTCCAGAGTTGTACCGTAATAAAGAGGGAATATCTGTTCATAATAGGCAAGACTGTTTTCTCTGTGATAAGTAACCAGGGATTCCGGATATTCCTCTGCATACTGGGCTGATTCGATCAGTTTTGCTATAACTGCCTCTCTTTTTTTACTGTCGGAAATATTCTTTCCAACTTTTTCCTTAAATTCTTCTACTGTGCTGTAGGAGGTATTGTTCTTTACCAGCTCATCATTGAATTCGGGAACCTTTTCTTCCTTAATTGCATTCACTTTTACTTTAAATACAGCGGTTTTTCCTGAAAAATCCGGATTATTCTTATACGGATCCGGGAATGTGGCTTCCACATCCAGCTGATCCCCTTTTCTGGCACCGATCAGACCGGTTTCAAAACCTTCAATAAAGGTGTTGCTGCCGATCACCAGGTCATAGTCTTCGTCTGCACCATTTTCAAAGGCTTCTCCATCCATGTAACCCACATAATCAATGTTAACCGTATCCCCTTCCTGAACAGCTCTGTCTTCTGTGATTTCTTCCACAGAAGTACAGCTGTCAATCAGAGAACCGATCTGTTTCTGCATCTCTTCATCGGTCACTTCGATGTCTTCCTTTGTCAGATGGATTCCTTTATAATCACTGACGGTACAGTAATCTGTGAATTTAATATCACCTCTTGTAAGCGCTTCCTGATTTTCTGTCGCTGCATCCGCAGATGCTTCAGGGGATGCATCTGTACTCTCTTTCGCATCCTTTCCACAGCCTGAAAAAAGCATCGCTGCACACAGGCCAATGGCGATAAATCTCATAAACTTTTTCATAACAGTATCCTTTCTTTTTCAAACGTCTCCTTCCTTTTTCCTGTTTTTAGGAAGGAGCTTGTGATAATGACAGTCGATCAAGCAGTAGTCATGTCATGATTCCGTATCGGAATGCCATACAACATGTTCACTCAGCCATCTGTAAACCAACTGTTCCATAAATTTCTGACGCATTTCTTTTTCTGTATAAATGTCCAGAAGTTCATCCACATCCTTACAGCCGAATTCTTCAACAAAGGTTTGCAGATACGTCAGGTACTCTCCCACAGAAGCTGTCAGTTTTTCTTCCTGTACAATATTGGAAACAGCCATATCGATTTTAATCAGTTGTCTGATATCACTGTCATTGTCTTTCAGAAAATCTGCCTCCGATTCATAGCCCATTTTCTCCAGAAGGCTTTCAAAATCCATATCATAATCATAGCGGGCAATGTCGGTATATCGTCTGATTTCTTCGTTCTGATAGATTTGGAGCAGCTCATCCGGACAGGAAATCAGTTCTGTAACGGATGCAATCCACTGCCAGAGAGCTGTTTTCATATTCTCTTCTCTCTTTCGTTGGCGGATGGCTTCTTCAAATTCTTCAATCGATTCGTAATCTGTGTTGGTACGAATCCATGCATTGGTATAATCCGGCATGGATACCGTTTTCAGATCCAGAACCTGAATTTCAAAATGTACGGTCTGATTCCTCAGATCCTCTTCTGCATAATCCGCCGGGTATTCCACATCCGTACTGACTGTGTCACCGGTTTTTACGCCTTCCAGACTTTTATCAAATGCTTCCGGCATTCCGCTGGAACCGATTGGGAACTCCACATGGGATTCCTCATATATCATCTTTCCGTCCCAGACGCCGGTAAGGCTCACTGCAATGATATCACCTTCCTGAGAGGTCCTGTCTGTAACCGGTGCATCAACTTTATGATCGGAAAGAAACTTTTCTGTTTCATTTCGGATATCTTCCTCCGTCACTTCCGCGTCATGAACGGACAGCACCGGTTCCGAATAAGAAACCTTCCAGCGAATCAGACTCCCGGCATCCATATCATATGTAAAATCAATCGTATCCTCGGGATCCTGATCCAGTATCGCCTGCAGTTCAGAATGAACTGAGGTTTCTGTTTGGCCTGACTCTTTTCCCTGTTCTGTCTCTTCTGATGGTCTGTCGGCTGCGGTGCAGCCTGTAAATATAAGGCTGAAACACAGGATCGGTAAACACAGGGTTCTGAAATATTTCAAAAAAATCCCTCCATTTCTGAATCCAGTTAACCTGTTTAATGGTAGCAGATGTATTTTTTTGAGTCAATAGAATCTGAAAAAATTAATAAAGCTTTTTAAATTTTTTGTGTTTTTTCACACAACTTCATTTTCCTGTAGTATGATGGGATTGCAAAAAATAAGTTAATCTGACAAAAGGAGGTTTATTATGTCCTTTCATGCCATAAAAAAACAATTGATTTCATGGAAAAACCGGATTTTTATCAGGAAAAACTGCCGATATCTTCCGATTATTCTGATTCCGTTTTTCTGTTTTTACTGTCTGGAATTCTATACTCATGACCCCTGGCTGATGGAGCCCATGCCGCAGCTGATCAACTATCTGTTTTTCTTCATCTGCGGAGTTCTGATCACCATGCTGACCGGCCGATCCTGGTGTGGTACGACTTTTCTTGTACTTTATACACTGATAGCCGGATGTGCCAATTATTTTGTCATGGATTTCAGAAACAATCCCATTCTCCCCTGGGATCTGAAATCGGTGTCCACTGCCATTATGGTCAGCGATAATTATACTTACGAACTGAATGATCGTTTTTATATCAGTACTGCTGTTCTGATTTTACTATTGATTGCAGGTGTCCTGATCCGATTTCAAGTGAAACTGCCTTTTGGAAACTGGAAACGTCTGACTGCCGCGCTTACCTGCAGTCTGTCCCTGCTTCTGCTTTTTTTCGGAATGATGCAGACAGCCGTCACAGACCAGCTTCTGACCCCTACCAATCTGTTTACCCAGTGGGCCTCTTACCGGGACAATGGTTTTACGGTTACATTTATCCAGAACCTGCAGTATCTGAATATCCGAAAACCCGCAGGTTACGATTTGGATACGCTGGATCAGGAGCTGCAGAGTTTTCTGGAAAACCATTCAGATCTTCTTTCCGAAATAGAGACTTTTCCCTCTGAAACAGAGAATCCTTCTGCAGACAAACCGGATTCTGCTTCTGAAAAGCCGGACATTATCGTGATCATGAATGAATCCCTGTCTGATCTGTCAGTTCTTCATGAATTTGAAACCGATGAGGATTATATGCCCTATATTCACAGTCTTCAGAAACAAAAAAAAAATAATCTGATCACAGGAAACCTGTTTGTATCCGTATGCGGCGGCAACACCGCAAACAGTGAATTTGAATTCCTGACCGGAAATACCATGGCTTTCCTTCCGCCCGGAAGTGTCCCTTATCAGCAATATATTAATGGGGCTCTGACCAGCATGGCCTCCCTGCTGGCTGCCGATGGTTATGAGACAACGGGGATCCATCCCTACAGCGAAGCCGGCTGGAACCGCAGGCAGGTCTATCCCTGGCTGGGATTTCAGAACTGTATTTTCCGGAATCAGTTCCATACCTCGCAGCTGGTCAGAAAATATATTTCTGATCAGGATGCTTATAAAAAAATACAGAATCTGTATGAAGCCGATGCATCTGAAAAAAATCTGTTTCTGTTTGAAGTAACCATGCAAAATCATGGAGGATATTCACAGATCTATGATAATTTTCCCATTCGAGTACATTTAAAAGACATGCAAACCACCTCTGTCAAGGCAACAGAAAATTATCTGTCATTAATTCAGGCCAGCGATCAGGCTTTTCAGGAATTGATTGAATATTATGAAACAAAATCCGAACCGGTTATTATCCTGATGTTCGGGGATCATCAGCCCAATGACTACGTTGCAGAAAATATCGCTTCCCTGACCGGCATTCCAAAGGAAAACCGTACACTGGAAGAATCACAGAACCGATATGTTGTACCCTACATAATCTGGTCCAATTATGATCTGGAAAAGGAAGCAGCTGGTTTCTCCGAAACGGCTTCTGCAGACCCTGCCGATCCCGTCAATGAAAATACGTTAAGTATCAATTATTTAAACGCCGGATTTACCAGGCTCTGCGGACAAGACCTCACCGACTATCAGAAATTTCTGCTGATTGCCAAAAAGACACTCCCCGTTATCACAGCCAATGTGGTCATTGATTCCGATGGAAATTATATGACGGTAAAAGAGGCAAAAAAGCAGTATCCGGAATTGATGGGATTGTATGAAAAGCTGCAGTATCAATATCTGTTTGATTAATTTTCAGGAAGCTGTAATGAGAATTCCCAGCCAGTACGTGCACCCTGCGGGTGCACGTAAAAAAAGCTGCCGTACTTCAGAATCATCTGAAATACAGCAGCTTTACTGTTCATGCTATTTTTATAAGGGGCACAATTATTTGATTGTAACCTTTGCGCCTTCTTTTTCAAGAGCTTCCTTAGCAGCTTCAGCTTCTTCCTTGGAAACAGCTTCTTTCAGCTTGCTGGGAGCGCCATCAACTGCAGCCTTAGCTTCCTTCAGACCCAGACCTGTTAATTCACGAACAACCTTGATAACCTTAACCTTGTTAGGGCCAACTTCAGTCAGTTCAACGTCGAATTCTGTCTTTTCTTCAGCTGCTTCAGCAGGACCAGCTGCTACTACAGCAACACCTGCAGCTGCAGATACACCAAATTCTTCTTCACAAGCTTTTACTAATTCATTTAATTCTAATACGCTCAGCTCTTTGATAGCTTCAATAAATTCAGCAGTAGTTAACTTTGCCATTACTATTTACCTCCGTAAAATAATTGTTTCAACCCACGCTCGGTAAAATCAGCGGAATACGATGCGTGACATAGTATGTCTGCGTGGATTTGTCATGAAAAGTGGGGGATACAGATTCCTCTCCGCCCGCCACTTGCGTAGTTTCTTTTATCCGAAACATAATATCCATGATATTGGAAATAATCGGATCTCAGCACAGCTCCAACCGGAATTATGCTTCTGCTCCTTCGTTTTTCTCTGCAACCTGTTTGATAACACGTGCGAAGTTTGCAATAGGAGACTGAATGCTTCCGAGCAGTTTGCCCAGTAATTCTTCTCTGCTGGGGATAGTAGCAATTACTTTGATTGTATTGCTGTCGTAGTAAGTTCCCTCAACAACACCGGACTTTAACTCTAATTTGTCAGCTTTCTTTGCAAATTCGTACAGGTTCTTAGCAGGTGCTGCTGCGTCTCCTGAAGAGATTGCTACAGCTGTGGGACCTTCCAGATCCTTAGCCAGTTCTTCGAACTGAGTACCGGCGATTGCACGCTTTACCATAGTGTTCTTGTATACTTTGTATACAACACCACTATTTCTCATGATCTTACGAAGCTGTGTATCCTGTTCTACAGTTAATCCTCTGTAGTCAGCTAATACAACGGCCTTAGCGTCCTTCAGCAGTTCTGAAATCTCATCAACGATCGGCTGCTTTAATTCAACCTTTGCCATGAACGGTGTACCTCCTTATTTATTCTCGCCGAATGTAAGAGAAGTCGCCGCATATGCTGCGGAGTTTATATCAAATGCCATCGTTCCGCCTTTCGGCTTCACTCTGAATTTCAATAAAAAACCTCTCTGTACGAAGACAGAGAGGCGTTAAGTTCCCTTAAAAACATTCCTCGGCAGGCGTTACAAACATTAGACCTTACGGCACCTGCTGTCTTCGGCGTGATATCACCTGGATGAGCGACATCTTTTATAAGATAACATGTCTGTGAATTCTTGTCAAGCACTTTTTTACTTATTTTACAATATGCAATATTTCTGATTGACGTGAACACTTCCTTTAACTTCTTTCCGGGCTACAACAGCTCCTGGCGGCCCAATTCTCTCTCTTTTTTGGCTCCCTTATGCTTTCTTCCGGGCTGGCACGACCCCGGCATCTCCTGAAGCCCAAATATCCCACGCAAAAAGAGGCTGTCGCAATAGCGACAGCCTCTTAACCAGTAATGTTTATACGCGGGATTTATTAGTTAGACAGCTTAATGGGATTCAGCTTGATACCAGGGCCCATTGTTGTGGACATGGTTACGCTTCTTAAGAACTGACCCTTAACAGCAGCGGGCTTAGCCTTAAGAATAGCACCAATAAGTGCCTGGAAGTTTTCAGCTAACTTCTCTTCTGAGAAAGATGCTTTACCGATCGGAACGTGGATAATGTTTGTCTTGTCCAGTCTGTATTCAACCTTACCAGCTTTGATATCAGCCAGAGCTTTTGCTACGTCCATGGTAACTGTACCGGACTTGGGGTTGGGCATTAAGCCCTTAGGTCCAAGGATACGACCCAGACGACCAACAACACCCATCATATCAGGTGTAGCTACTACTACGTCGAAATCTAACCAGCCATCGTTCTGGATTCTGGGCAGAAGTTCTTCTGCTCCAACGTAATCTGCACCTGCTGCCAATGCTTCATCAGCCTTAGCGCCTCTTGCAAATACCAGAACCTTTACAGTCTTACCTGTACCGTTGGGCAGTACGACTGCACCACGGATCTGCTGATCAGCATGACGGCCATCACAGCCTGTTCTGATATGAAGTTCTACAGTTTCATCAAACTTTGCATTAGACACTTTCTTTACCAGAGCAATTGCCTGATCAACATCATAAAGCTGAGTACGGTCTACTAACTTAGCATTTTCTAAATACTTTTTTCCTCTTTTCATGATAACCTCCTAGTGGTAATTGCGGGATATAAACCCTCCCACATTCTATACCGGAACAGGGTCATACAGACAAAATACACCATCTCTGAAGGAATCTCCTGCATTACGATGCATATTGCCGGAATAACGTTGCAAGGAAAATACCTGTACCGGTCCGACTTGCGTTGTTAACGTTAATAAATATTAATCTACTACTGTGATACCCATGGAACGAGCTGTACCGGCGATCATGCTTGCAGCAGCTTCTTCTGTTGCAGCGTTCAGATCGGGCATTTTCAGCTTGGCGATTTCCATAACCTGAGCCTTTGTGATTGTAGCAACTTTCGTCTTATTCGGAACACCGGAACCAGATTTAATGTTGCAGGCTTTCTTTAACAGTACAGCAGCCGGCGGAGTCTTACAGATAAAGCTGAAGCTTCTGTCAGCATATACAGTGATAACAACAGGAATGATCATGCCAGCCTGATCAGCTGTTCTTGCATTGAATTCCTTTGTGAACTGTACGATATTAACACCATGCTGACCCAGAGCAGGACCAACCGGCGGTGCGGGTGTTGCCTTACCAGCAGGAATCTGTAATTTAATAAAACCTGTTACCTTTTTTGCCATCTTTGGCACCTCCTAATATTCACCTTCATCAAGGTGTTTGTGGTAATGTCGGGAGTTTCTCCCTCCCACGCCTGACATAAGAATCAGGCAAATTTCAGTTGCATTCATTCAATTGATTAACGAAACGTGCAATCGCTTTATCAGAAGTCCTCTGCTCTCTTCACATCTGAGAATGAAAACTCAGCTGAAGACTGTCCGAACATGTCAACATTGATTGTAAGGAGCTCGCGGTCCTCATCAACAGTCTCTACTTTCGCAACAGTACCCTTCAGGGGACCTTCTGCGATGATTTCGATCATCTCTCCAACACTGTATGAAATCACTTTTCTTGCTGTATCAGCAAGCATTGCGTTGATTTCCTTTTCAGTCAGCGGAACCGGCTTGGATTCCGGACCGACGAAACCGGTAACGCCTCTTGTATTTCTTACTACATACCAGGTATCATCCGTCATATACATTTGAATAAGTACGTAGCCGGGAAATAACTTTCTCTGAGAAGTCTTCTTAACGCCGTTGTGACGTTCCTCCACTTCCTGCTCAGGAACAACTACCTGAAGCATCTGGTTCTGAAGTCCTCTGTTTTCAATTGCCTTTGTCAGGTCAACCTTAACCTTATTCTCATATCCTGAATAAGTGTGAACAACATACCACTGGGGTTTCTCTGTTCTTTCCCACTTTTCTTCTTTCTTATCAACTGTCATAACTTCCGATTAACCTCCTATGAAATCAAGAAACCGAGACCAAACTTGACGATCATGTCAACTACTGCAATGATAACTCCCAGTGACACGGAAGAAGCGAATACTGCAATCGTTCTTTTAATAAGAGACTCCCTGTCCGGCCAGATGATCTTGTTGAACTCAGCCTTCAGGTTGAAGAGGATGCGCTTCATATCGAATCCTTTTGCATCTTTCTTTTTCTCTTTTCTGGTTTTTGTTTCTTCCATCAGCAGAAACCTCCGCAAGAACTTTTATTTCGTTTCTTTGTGTACTGTATGAGACTTACAGAACTTACAGTACTTCTTGGTCTCCATCCTTTCGGGATGGTTCTTCTTTTCCTTCATCATGTTGTAGTTACGCTGTTTGCATTCTGTACAAGCCAAAGTAATCTTTACACGCACGACTTCCACCTCCAAATTATAATTCATTACTGGGTTTCCTCTGAAGCATCTCAGAGGACATGTTTGAGGCCAAAAAAAAAGGACCTCAGTCTTCCACACGCCTTAATACTATAACACAGGGGTGTCAACAACGTCAAGTCCTTAAATGAAACATTTTTCAAACCTGTTCGACAGAGGTTATTTTCAATCTGAAATCCATTCCCAGATTTCAAAGGATATCCCTTTATAATTTCCCTCTTTCAGCTTTTCTTTTCTGCGAAAATGCGGATTTTCCTCCAGATTGGGAAACCAGGTATCCGCTTCATAGCTCTGATCAATATGTGTCACATAAATGCTGCTGCACTGTTCTGCAAAATCACGATAAATCTGTCCGCCGCCGATGATATAAATCCTGTCATCCTCATAGTCTGCCAGCACGGAATGCAGTTCTTCCATATTATGGACGGCAATTGCATCTTCTGCCGCCCAATCCGGATTCCCTGTCAGCACAATATTGACTCTTCCGGGCAGTGCTTTCTTTCCCGGAAAACTTTCAAAGGTCTTTCTGCCCATAACAACCACATTGCCCATGGTTTTATTCTTAAAAAACTCCATATCTTCGGGAATATGTACAAGTAGATCTCCGTTTTTCCCGATTCCCCAGTTTCTGTCCGCCGCCACAATCATCTTCATATAGTATACCTCATATTTTGTTACTGTTCAGAGCCAAGCAGATTTACACAAAAAGTGCGGTGAATGCTTGCATTCATAAGCACTTTTTTGGAAATCTATTTGGCGGATACGCCACACCGAGGAAACACGCAGTGTTTTCGAGGTTGGATCTGAACAGTAACCACATTTTCAATAAATATCGTATAAATCTTGTAATTTTTTTCTCGTTATGTTATAATTTTGACAATATATATGTTTTATTGCAACAAATTTTCATCTTTTTTCTATACTATTTATACAAATACACCAAATTGCCGTCTGGTCCATATGCAGTTTCTGTTTTTCTCAGATCATACGGACCAGTACTGCACAGGTGTTTTCAGTTTACCATAAACCTTCTGTCGTGTCAAAACAGTAACGACATCCTAAGAGCGGAGCAATTGTTATGAAACTTTCACTTAATATTCTGGAATACTGGTTCCGGAAACAGAATTTTCTGACTTCATCCAGAATTATCGAGGGACAGGCAAATCTGGTGTCCTTTCAGATTTCCTCTGTACCTCTTTCTTCCAATATCGGACGGATCTGTCCCGCCTCTCTCCTGCCGGATGAGGCTGACAATCATTCTTCCACTGCAATTGTCAGCGGAAGCGAATACCTTCTGATCCATAACAGCACCCAGGAAGAAACCCTGAAAATCGCTTTTCAGGCTTATGAATACTACCATTCATGGGAGAGTTCCCTGTATCAGAAAATCACATCAACCACTTCCCTGCAGGAACTTCTGGAAATGACAGCGGGTATTTTCAATCGTCCCATGAGTATCTGCAATTCCAGAGGATGGGACTATGCCATGACAGGTGGGGAAGGTCCCTATATCCACCCTCTTCGGGAGGATTTTCAGACCGGAAGTTCCAACGATGATTCCACGGTAACAGACCGGCAGACGTTTCTGAAACAGCTGGATGCAGTCAATCCCATTGTTATTTATTCTGCAGCCCATAAGTGCAACGTACTGGTGGCCAATATCTGGCTGGACGGAGAACAGAGCGGTGCCATTCTTGCCTATGAAACTGAGATCCCGTTCTCTGTATGCGATCATCAGATCATGACGGTTTTTCAGAATATTATCACGGTATATGCAACGATTCATAAAGGTATTCTGCGGTCACGTTCGGCACTTTCCGAGTATCTGATCGATATTCTGGATCAGAAACCCGATCGGAACTATGATATCAGCAAGATACTGAAATATCCCAACTGGAAAATCTCTGACCAGTATATTATTCTCTGTGCGGCATCCAGGAAGCCTACGGATTCCATTTATCTCAATCGTCTTTGTGATGAACTGGAACTTTCTCCGTACAAACCGCAGACATTTATCTATGATAATACGGTCGTTGCTCTGATCAATATGAAAAATTCCATGGGTAGAGACTACCTTCTGAGCGGAATCCGCCAGCTGATTTCCGAAGATTTGTTCTGCTGGGGAATCAGTCATGAATTTTACGGTATCATGCAGTTTGCTGATTACTATCCCCAGGCTCGCCATGCCCTGCAGGAGGCAATGGATGAAAATCTTCCCGGGAAAACCATGCGTGATACCGCAATCCGTTTCATCCGGGAGCATACCATTCAGGATCCGCAGCTTCAGACTCTGCTGCATCCCGACGTGATCTTCCTGATCAATTATGATAAACAGAATCACACCCTGTATGCCAACACCCTGTATTGGTTCCTGCTTTATTCCTGTAATTACACGGATGCAGCCAATCATCTGAACCTTCATCGAAATACACTGATCTACCGGATCAGCCGGATTGAGGGGCTGATTTCTGCCAATATCAGTGATATTGCTGAAAGGGAATTTCTTCTTCTATCCTTCATGCTCTGCCGTGAACAGCCTGCAACAGAAAAATACTGAAATGAAATGAGATTCATACGAAAGTATTCAGAAAAACAGGATTGTATCTTCCCATACAATCCTGTTTTTCTCAGTCAGAGAAGACTCCCACCTTTAAAGGTGGTGAGTGATAACAAACTTGTCTCAGTGAGCGTACAATATCTGACTGAGATAAGCGCTCCGCAGGGATGTGCAGTCCAGATCAGCTGCCCGATCTCATACGCATTCGGTTCCATCTGAATTCTTCCTATCGCATTCTTGGCTTAAAAAGAAGGGAAGCGATATAGGAAAATACCAGAGCGGCACAGATTCCGCCGGCCCCTGCCTTCAGTCCTCCGGTAAAGATGCCCAGTGCTCCCTCTGCATCTATGGCATCCTTTACCCCTTTAAATAAAATATTTCCAAAACCAAGAAGCGGAACGGTTGCTCCGCATCCTGCCCATTTGCTGAAGGGTTCATATAAACCCAGTGCTCCCAGTATACTTCCGCCTACAACCAGACCGGTCATAATTCTTCCGGGCATCCATTTTGTTTTATCCAGAAAGATCTGACAAACTGCACAGATCAGACCGCCCACCAGAAACGCTTTCACATAATCCATTATTCTGCTGCCTCCAATTCTATTGCATGGGCAATTCCCGGTATATTCTGTCCTTCATTGAAGCTGACCGGAGAAAAGAGTGCACCTGTCGGTACGAACAATACTTTTTTCCATTCTCCCACCAGCAGTTTTTTCAAAATCAGACCACACAATACGGAGGCCGCACATCCACAGCCGCTTCCTCCTGCATGGGTATCCTGACTGGATGCATCGAAAATTTCCATTCCACAGTCCAGATGGTTCAATGAGATATCCGTTCCATTTTTATGAAGCAGATCAAACAGGATTTTCTGACCCACCGTTCCCAGATCACCGGTTATAATCCTGTCATACTCC
>JALETI010000044.1 GCA_022781515.1 Lachnospiraceae bacterium | reverse complement strand
CTTATCCAGTCCGGAGGTGCGGAATCTTCCATATGTTCCACGAATAATTTCAATAAAAAGTCCATATATATCCATAAAAACAGATTCATGTCTGTCCAGATTTTGAGCTGTATGAATAATGGATTCAAATGAGAAATCCAGATACTTCCAGTTTTCTTCATTCCTGATAAAAAATTTGTCAAAGAACGACTTAAACTGCTCGATCTGATTCTTAAGATCCATTTTTTCCAGAATCAGTGCCAGAGATATTCCTGCCACCTTTCCAAGATCTTTTTCCAGCAGTTCCTTTATACTTGAGTCAATAATGTCAGGATATTTTTTATTGACCGGTATATTTTCCTCACAGTATTTTCGAATCAGACGCTTCTGAATACCTTCCGGATAAGTTGAATTCCGCACCATTTCCTCAATAAAAACATTGGCACGTTTCTTATCCATTACTTTATATAAACGCATCAATTCCGATTCATCATCTTTAAAGTTCTTTTCCGTTACATGAATCCATTGTCTGATCAGTATAACGTATTTTTCCTTCTTTATAGTGAGTAAATCAGATTCCATCTGCAATGCAAATAACCATCGCAATTTTTCAAAGATTTTCGAATCACTGCAATATTCTGCAAGAAAAACCGGCATTTGCTGATAAGTGACCTGTTTTTTCTGCTGATTTTTGATTTCTTCTGCACATCCGAGTACATTTTCCTCACTGATATTTTTTAATTTAATATCTCTGATCATTTCTTTCATCTGATTTTCCAGACGACAAAATGCATCCTGATCTGATTTTTTTACCATGATACAATTAATAGTGAGTAAATAGTACAATTTCAGATACTGCTCTGCTTTCTTCTCATGGGATTCTGTTGAATGCGGAATTTCTTTCAGAAATACTTGAAAGAACTGATGAAAGGCAGCTCTGTTTTGTTCAGAATCGGGTGTATCCGGATGCTGAAGGTCATAAAACTGCTTTTTCAGAAGTTCATCCAGTGTACGGTTCTGCATATCCACAAAAAGCAGTTCCCTGTCACAGTGATAGCGATTTTGAAAATCCAGTGCCCTCTTTCTTTCTTCATTGCCGAATGAAAAAAATTTGTTTGCAGTCAGCATTTCAAACAGCGTGGCCGCATCTTTAATCTCGTTATTAATCTGATCAAAATCACGGAATTCATTGAGAAACTGATGGAATTCCTTCAGGCGATAATTGCAGTCCGGATTATACGCAATCGAACTGATGTCATAATCCCAGCATTCTCTCACGCACTGATAGAAAGGCAGATCCGGCAGACCGTTATCAAAAGGAATCCCCTTCTTTTCTCTGCACATATAATGAGACGGCATTTTTCCATGAAGCATATCAAAGAAATAGTGCTGATTTCTGTTTTTGTAAATACTGATATCTTCCTGTTCAAATCCGGCTGCGACACCACGAATATCGTAGTTCTGTGTAAAAGGGTCCGGACAGAATGTGTTGAAAGAAATCCTTTGTGCGCATTTGACCGGTAATGAGAAAGAAACAGCTGCTATCCACAAGGGGATGTTCTCCGCTTTGTCATAAAGAATAACCAGATTCTGTTCATCTTTGTTCAATACCGCTTCAATCAGATAACAGAGCCATTCTGAACGGTTGCTGTAGTCTGCATCTCCACAGAAAAAATCATCCAGTTTTTTCAGCAGAGAATCCTTTCTGTTCTGCTGTGCTCTCTGGATTTCCTTCCACTGCACTTCTGTATAATCATCGAGCAGAGGAATCCGGTAATTCAGATTTTCCTCTTCTTCTGTCAGTCTGACACGAATCTGATCCCACTGATAAAGCTCAATGGGGTAAAAATCAGGATCTTTGATCCGAAAACAATGACTTATATAATTATTACCACGGCCAGGAGTACCATCATGGTTTTCACCGATGAAATGGGAACTGGAAAAGTATATATTACCCTGTTCCAGTTCTCTGGTATTTACGCGGATTACATCCGGCATCTCACCCATACGATTTTCTATGAGTTCCGGATAACCCATGATGGAAGGAATCCTGTTCGCTCTGATATCATTTTTTATACCCGGACTGTATGACCAGATCATATCACCACTATTCATATTGTCCACGCCATGTGATGCAAAAGTGGCAATCCACTGTCCAATTTCCATTTGTTTACCTCGTATTCTGTTTCTCGTATCTGAGAATGATTAAATTACATTGTTTTTATGCAGAAGATAATACAGGGAATCGGCAATACGAATGGGATGGGGCTCCGCCACATTCCCATCATAACTGCTGCCTCCTGCCACATTCTGGGGCTGGTCGCCCAATGCAGAGAATGTACTGAAAGAATAGTTTGCAAAATGGTTCCCGATAAATTTAACTGCATTTTTTCCGCCATGAAGTTCCAGGAATTTGCTGACTTCATTGCTTACCTCTTCACATTCTGTCCTGTTGAATTTTCGATTGACGATTATTTCCGAATTGCGATCCTGGGCACGGCCGCCGCGGGGAAATGCATTGGGCAGCATCTGAATCAGATCAGCTTTGGAAACCGCAATGGATATGGGAATATTTATCATCCCACCGGAATTAATGATTCCTTTAATGTTATTGAAAAGTGTTTCCGGTTCATAGGCACGGGCTTCTTCATCGGAAATCACACTGCAGGCTTCAACAATTTTCGGATCAACCTTGTTGCGGAAGGTTTCCAGATACAGAGGATCAATGATGCAGATCAGCCCGTCAGCATGAGGAAGATACCTTGCAGCAGATTTCATGCTTCCGCTGCTGAGACAGTCTTCACCTGCAATATCATAGATCACAATATTCGTAGTTTTTCCTCTGATTGTCAGTTTAAAGGTTAACGGTTTTTTAAAATCAAAGGTCGAGGCGTCTCTGTTCTGACGAACCTGTGTACCGCCAATAGTTTTACGCTTATTGTAAATGGGATTGAAGTAATACTTATTATACCGGATAGAATCATCATCCATGGCAAGGATAAAAGAAGCATCCAGATCGCTTCCTGCCAGACGTTTCTTCAATTCATTGACCAGAACCGCAATATATGTGCTTTTACTGACACCACGTACACCCAGAATACCAAAAACCAGTGTATTTACTTCATCGAAATTATCCGGAAGTTCACAATGACATTCCGGACATACTCTTGTATTGGAACTGCTGCCGCACTCCGGACAGACTGCGGCAAACGGCATAGCTCCTCCTGTCAGATGCGCTTTTGCCCAGAATCCTTTCTTTCCGGAAAAAACCTTTCCCATCAAAAGGTCATTCTGAATATCAAAATTGTTTGTATCATTTGTAATGGACAGCAGATATCTCTGATAGCGTTCATCCGCTTCTTTTGCATCGCAGAACGGTTCCGTACAACGGAACTGGACATCCTGACATTTTACTTCCCTGTAACAATTGGGACAGATAAATTTCTTTTTCATTTGTTTCTCCTCATGTATTTAACTGATCTGACTTACGGATCCTTCTGCCACCTTAAGATCATAACGATCATAATCTTCATCAGAAGCAAAGAAAGGACGAATATGGGTTTCAGGCCCAATTTTTTCCATCGGGATTATTTCCTCGTGATTCTGATCCACCCGTTTTGCATCTATTTTCATAAGTATGCTGCCTTCTTCTTTATAGTAAGGGACAGAATAGGATTTGCAGTAAATATCTATCTCCGGAAGATTAAAACTATCGGTTCCCGGACAGGAAAAGGTAATCACTGCTTTCGGCTTTCTTCTGAAAAATATATTTCCTTTTACAGAAATCTTATAATAGATTTTTGGTCTGGACTGATTGTCATGAACAGTTCGTCCCATATTGACCCATACCATTTTTCCGTCTATCAGCACTTCTGCATAAAACATGAAATAGTATTTCTTCTTTTCAATTTCCTGAATTTCAATCTGATCATTGCTGTTATATTCTCTGTCAGTATAGTATACATATTCAAAACCGGGTTCATTTGCCGAGTTGGCATAACGGAGCGTACTGTACTGAACCATAATTCTTTTGATTCCTTCCGGCCATTCAAATCCAATTTGAAGAGATTTTCCATATTCATATATGGATTTTAACTGAATGGGAGCTGCACTGTATATCTGCTGTACCGTTCCAAAAACTGCCTGTTCTTCATTGCAGGTAACCGGAACGATCTGATAAACAGATCCATAGGGCAGGGAGAAAGTAAATCCATCGGAAAACCGTTCCAGCATACTGATTTCAATCAGTTTTCTGTCATCAATGTATTTCTCCAGTTCTCCTGCAGAAATTGATTCCCCGCATTTCTGAGAAAAAAGCTTCTCCGCAGAATAGAAAAAACGTATATTCTGTCCACGGATACTCTGGCAGACCAGATGAAAATGATTGTCCTCTGTTTTGTTCACAGTATAGTCAGACAATGGTTTCGGCGTTTCTC
The DNA here is from genome assembly GCA_022781515.1 of Lachnospiraceae bacterium. GTDB lineage: Bacteria > Bacillota > Clostridia > Lachnospirales > Lachnospiraceae > TWA4. The sequence continues at coordinate 15,721 of JALETI010000044.1, read as the reverse complement.
TGGGAGTACCGCCAATGGTCATCCCGGTCGTTGTACAGGAAACGCCGTTCACGGTATACTCCAGACAGATCCGATATCCATAAAAGGTATCATTTTTCAATTTTGTATCCTGAAAACTCTGTACATTGCCCAGAACAATTTTCTGTCCATCTCTGTCATTGGCAGGGACAGCACCTGCTTTGCGCAGCAGAATTACATTGGACTCCGGAGGAACCGGATTCCAGGAAAGTTCCAGTTTTCCATTCTCCGCCTCGCAGTGAACACCGCTGATTTCCGGCATATTCCGAACCCTGGCATTCATACTGGATGTGGAATATTTATCATTCCGTCTGGAAAAAACCAGATAATAACCGGTCTGACCAACTGCAAGATCCCGATCCAGAAACTGAAGGTCCTCCTGAATTTCCCAGCTTCCATCCACGTCTTTGAAGTTTCTAGGCGGCCTGCCGATCTTTCTTACAACATGATAGGATACTTCACCCTCACTGTCGGAAGCATCCCAGGACAACAGTATATTGCCTTCAGTGGTAATTTCTGTTCGCAGATTGGCAGGGGGGGCCGGGGGAAATCGTTTGATTACATCCCCAAGCGGATAATCCGGACATTCTCCCAGAATCTGTTCTGACAGAAGAACCGCTTCTTTTTCCGTTTTACAACTGTTAAGCTGTTCTTCCCATGTTCTGCATTTATGAATAATCTGCTCCACATTTTCTGCGCCGGAATAAGCATTTACAGAGTGTTCCTGCAGATACTGGTATGCTTCATAAATTTTTCGATCAAAACACAGTCCTGTAAAGTATTCCTGTTCTTTTTTTAATTCCCGGTTTGCAGCCTGAACCTTCTTTTTCAGCTCTGCAGCTCTGATATTGCCCGGCCAGATTTTATCCATTTTTTTCAGATACTGAATGGATTCTCCAAATTTCTTCTGTTCAAAGAGCTTTTCTGCCGCATTTAAAAGATTATCTGCATTCTTTAATTCCTTCTGGTCGCCGCCGCATTCAGGACAGATCTGTACTTCGGGAGACAGTTCTCTGCCGCATCTGATACAATATACGATCAGAGATCCTCCACAGCTGGGACAGAACGTATCGCCTTCCTTCACCATCACTTCTTTAAAACATCGTGGACATACAACCTTCTTTTCCAGAGAAATCAGTCTGGTACCGCCGGTACTGACCGTAATCCCTTTGTACCTGCAGATTTCATCCAGTTTGTTCTTTCCCGCTTCAGTACTGCCCAGTATCTTTGCCAGCTTTGCAGCATAGGCATTATATACGGTCAGATTTAAGATATTTCCTCCTGCCGTAAGTTCTTTTATTATTTCATCAATCTGAGTCCATACAATAAATGCATCATAAGCAGCCCTGTATTCCGGATGACTGTCATCAAATATTTCATCACAGATCGCACAGAGAGTATGAATCGGTGTTGCTTCATCGGTATGATTGGTTCGGTAACGCTGTTTAATGGATTCACAGTATTCCTTCTGAAGATCCTGACTGCTTATGAGCTGGAGTTTTGCCAGGTCTGCCGTTTTATCTTCTACAAGGAAATGATACAGGGTAGGGAATCCGGTCATCTGGAGTTCTTTTTTTCCTTTTTTCACACGCTGGAAAAAAGGAGGCTGTGGATTGGGACTGTCTTCTTCCATCGATGTTTCCATCGGAAGAACCTGTTTTTCTTCAACAACAGGAACTGAAAAATCCTCCTGGATACTGTCCCATCCGATGACAGGAACCGTTTCTGCAGATGCAGCAGCAATGCGTTTTCCGGACACTTCCGGAAATAGTTCCATGGGAAGATTACAGCCGCTGCAGATTCTTTTTGCATCTTCTTCCGGGATCTGCTCCATTCCATCAAAGGGAGCCAGTTCATCCTCCAGGTAGATTCTGATATATTCTGCCGCATCAGCCGCTTCCGCTTTCCGTTTTTCCGGATCGGTCAGCGTCTTTTCTATCTCCATCAAATTACTGTCATAAACGGAATATTCCGGATGATCTTTCTGGTTTGCCCGCCAGTAACGTCGTTTCTCACGTAATTTCTGTTTGATTTCCGAATCTGTATAATCCGGATTCCGATAATCCAGACCAAGGATCAGAAAACAATTATCTCTGTTTTTCATAGTAGTCTCCAATTATTTATGTTTAACATATCATAAGTACTCCAATGACCGCTACAGCCGTTTGAAATTCCACAAAATCAGATCCGCTTCAGGGATCAGATCAGTTTCAATGACCGGATCAGTTCAGTCTGTTCCACAATCTGTTCTCTGGACAGGATTGAACTGGAATGCATCTCCGCTTTTACCCGATAACCGCTGTTTGGTTCTATACCTTCGACAATCAGCAGACCCTCGGTATTTAATGAGAAAGTAAGCTCGATTCTCGACCGTGCCGGCAGATTGGGAGGAAGCTCCAGAACGGCCTGTCCCAGTGGTTTATGAAAACTTACATCGAACTGATCGGTATCTTCGTCATTTTCATACACGATCAGATCTGCAGTTAATGCATTATCTTCCTCCGTTCCCACCATTCTGGTGACACTGACGGGAACCTCCTGTTGCTTACGAATCAGATTCTGAACAAATACCTTGCCATTTTCATCCACCAGTTCGATGCCGAAGCTTTTGGATGTAATATTTACAAGACGACTGCACTGACTCAGCAGTTCATCGACATTCAGACTCTTTTTCCCCCGGATCAGTCCAAGTATTTCTTCAGAAGCGCCGCCATTTTTTACAATAAATGATTCCAGAGCTTCTGTATCAATGGTATCGGATGTCTTTTCGGATGTCTTATTGCCTTCAAAAAGATCAATCCATTTCTGAAGTGTATTTCTTTTATGAATCAGATCATCTGCATGGATTGCTGCGCCTTTGGCAACAGCTTCATCCGGTTCAAAAGGAAGGATGGGAATATCCGGAAATGCTTCTCTCAGTGCATTTCCCACCATGGGCATTCGACAGGAACCGCCCACCATGATGATTTCATCAACAGCATCAACGCCTTTAGCCTTCGCAGCTTCCAGGGTTTCCCTGGTGATATCAATGGTTCTCCGTATTTTGTCGCTGGTCATACTTTCAAAATCATCTCTGCTGAGTCTGACCATATCGCGAATGTTATTAATAAAGAAGGTATTTCTTGCTTCCGTTGTAACAGAAAGCATAATTTTGGTACGCTCTGCCTTTTCACGGAGATCACTCTCCACTTCCAGGTCGCATTCGATTTCAATTCCTTTATGTTCCGCAAATGATTCTTTAAAATACTCAATGATAACATCGTCCCAGTTTTTGCCTCCAAGCTCGTGATCGCCTCCCGTGGCAATTGCAATGATCTTATCCGGTGTAATTCTTATGATGGTCACATCAAAGGTACCTCCTCCCAGATCATATACCAGTACAACTTTTCCATCTGCGTTGCGGAGACAGCCGTAGTAAAGAGCTGCTGCCGTGGGTTCATTGATGATTTCCAGAACATGAAGCCCGGCCATTTCTGCAGCTGCTTTTGTGGCGTTTCTTTCTGCGAGACCAAAATAAGCAGGACAGGTAACTACAACATCCCTGATTTCCTTATTCAGATTCTCTTCTGCATCTTCCACCAGTTTTCTCAGAATCAGACTGGAAATCTGTTCCGGAGAATAGACTTTACCATGATATGTAATTGCGGTAGCTGTACGACCCATTTTCCGTTTTACAAATTCACAGACCGATTCCGGTTCCAGTGTTGCATATCCCTTTGCAGTCTGCCCGACAATTGTATTGTCATCATTTTCAAAATACACAACAGAAGGCGTTACTTTACTTCCTTCTTTATTCTGTACAACTACCGGTCTCATGGTTTCGTCAATTACACTGATGCAGGAATAAGTGGTTCCAAGGTCAATACCGGCTGCTATCCTCTCCATTCCTGTTCCTCCTATTCCTCAGTATACACAACAACTTTTTCAGGATAGATCACACTGTTGTTAAAGATATATCCATCACTTTTGCTTTCGCAAATGGTATGTACCTGTGCCGGATCGGAAGCAGGGACTTTTTTCACCAGACGGTGTTTATGGGGATCAAATTTCGTACCCGGTTCGGATTTAAAAATCTCAACGCTGTTCTGATTCAGAATGATTTCGAAATCTTCGATCATATAAGAAACATCTTCCAGACTCATGGTTTCTCCGCCTTTACTCCTTTCCAGTTCCACCTGTCCGCTGATTCCCTCCCGGATATTGATAAAATCCACCAGCATATGACGGATAATGTTGATATACAGACTGTCCTTGAAGGAGTTTAATTCCTCACGAATTGCAGCAACTGCATTGTCTTTTTTATCAATATAGGATATTTCATCCTCAAATTTCCTGCATAACTGTTTCAGATCCATCTGAATCTGTTCCAGTTCTTCTTTTAATACCGTCCATTCGGCCTGATCTTTATGAGCGGCCGGTTCAGTTTGATCTGCTGAAGCAAATGCGTCCGCATTATCCTTTGTTTCTGCAATCTGAACCGCTTCCATATTATCTTCAATTTCAGGTATGGAGACAAAATGACCTCTCAAAACAGGAAAATCATCGTCTGTAAGCGATTTTTCATCCGTATCTTCTTCCAGCTCCAGATTTGGAAATTCCAGCTGGTCATCCTGTATATCCGGAAATGCAAGATCATCATCAGATTCGGAATGTTCAATGGTGTATTGTTCTTCGAAAGCACCTTCATCAATTTCATCATATGAATCCTCTTCAGAATCTGCCCCATCTTCCAGATACACTTCAAAATCATTGTCTTCTTCCAGACCACCCATGCTCTCTTCCAGTTCATTGATGGCTTCTTCATTTTCTGCCTGATCTGCTTTTTTGAAATTATCTAACAATCCCATTCAAAACCTCCTGTTAATCCATCGGATTCCAATCCATCATTTCACTCTTCAATGACAGAATTCTGTATACCGATTCATCAATTCTTTCTTCCGAAATGATTCCTTCCTCTACTGCATCTACAATTGCTTTGTGGGAAGCTTTAAAATCTTTCGGCAGCAGAATCATATCAATACCGGCCTGAACTGCTTTTACAGCTGCCTCATCCGATGTATAGAAATTTACAATGGCTCCCATGTTCATGGCATCGGATACCACTACACCTTCAAAGCCAAGTTCTTCCCGCAAAATCCCGGTAACTATTTCGTATGACAATGTTGAAGGAGTATCATCATCCAGGATATTCGGAAGCGTGATATGTCCGATCATCACCATTTTTGCCCCTTCATCGATTCCCTTCTGAAACGGTATCAGCTCCGTTGTCCTCAGATCCCCCAATGTACTGTTCAGTATAGCAGCTTCTTTGTGAGAATCCTCACCTGTACCGCCATGTCCGGGAAAATGTTTCAGGCATCCGATAACATTATTTTCAACAAGTCCATCCAGAAAAGCCACCACATCTTCTGCAACCTCATCTTTATTGCTGCCGAAGGACCTTCTGGCAACAACGGTATTTTTTTTATTGGTAATTACATCAGCTACAGGAGCCCAGTCCACATTGAATCCCAGTTCAGATACATAGCTTCCGATATATTTTCCACATTCATATGCTTCTTCTGCGGACATGACTTTTCTCATGTCACCCACATTCTTTACGCCGAATTCACTGTTCTGACTGATTCTGGTTACCGTTCCGCCTTCTTCATCGACCGAAAGAAACAGAGGAATTCCGGATAACTCCATACTGTACTTCTGCATATTGGCAAGCATTTCCCGGGTCTGCTGCGGATTTTTCAGATTAATCTTTCCGAAGTTGATACCGCCCACATGATATTTACTCAGGCCGTCTCTGGTTATTTCTCCTGCCTGAATCACTTCCTTCTTTGCATTATCAATCAGAACTTCCGGTGAAATAATGAACATCTGCATTACTTTCTCTTCCAGAGTCATTTCCTTCATCATCTCTCTGATACCTGCCTGATCACCCATCTGTTCCGTTGGGACCGGCGATTCACTTGTCTCCATTTCCTCCTGCGTCACAGTCTGCTGCTGAACAGCAGTATTGTTGTAAGCCAGATTATATGCTCTGTTCTCCCTGCCCGGTCCCATGTGCAGGCAGATGATCAGTGCACCGGAACAAAACAGCAGAAAGATACCTATTACACTGAAAAAAAATAATTTTTTTAAACCTCCACCCGTTTCCTTTCGTTCCGCAGAACCTGTAAAATCCGGAAAATCAGTGTGTTTTACATCATTTTTTTTCGTTATCAGATCCGAAGAATTCCAGAAGGCGGCATGATCCTGCTGATCATAGTTTCTGATATAGTCAATCAAACCATATGACAATACGCTCATATCTTTTCCGCTGTACTCCTGAGTGTCCCGGATCAACCTGTCAAAATAATCAATAAATGTTCCTTCCCTAACCCAGTGATTCACGGTCTCACCAATGACCTGTTCACTGATTCCATCATATAATTCTTTATAAACAGCAGAATCATTCCAGATGGAACTCTTTTTCAGTTGTGCACCAAACATACACAGCGGGGATAATATTTGATTCTGCTCTATGTCTGACTGAAACAATGCAGATATGTATCCCTGACACATCTCCCTCATTTCTTTACAATCTGCATCCCGGTTTTCCCAGTGTCCCTCTGTCATATATTTTAATATAGCTATATTCTTTTCATAATTGTAATCCAGAAACAACGTAACAAATTGACGAAAAAGATCATTTTTTTCATATAAATTTTCCATGCTTATATCAATCTGATTCGTATTTTTCTCTGATTCATAAATCTTTCTGATTTTATCACTTGCTGACTGATTCATTTTTTCGTCCTCTTTCACATGGAGAAATTCTGCATATCCATGCAGAATTTCTTTTTCATGAATTATATCTCATTTTCAACTAACTATCCATAGGAATCCTTTTTTCCGCCCAAATTTCCGAAATAATCGGATCACCATACCATGAGCTCAGAATAACTGAACAAAATCAGATGCTTCCATTGCCAGAAGACGGAACTGTTCCATGGTATAGTACTTTCCGCCTTTTAAAATAGTATAGTGAATCAGGGCAGAACATCCTTTTTCATTTTCCATGATGACCATGGGGGTTATATCGGCATCCTGAAAGAACGATAAAATTCCTTCTATACAGTTATCCTGAATCGGTGCAATGATTTCCAGATTTGTCATAAAGACCATATACATCAGGCTTTCAAACCCCTGTTTCCGATCCAGAAGATACTTTTCCTTCAGCAGATTCATGCCGGTCAGGACACAGTTTGCCATTGCATATTCATCGGTACTGTCTGCACTGTAGCGTATAAATTTTATAACAGAATTCTCCACGGTTCTAAAATTCATAAACTGATCCGCACCATATACAAAGGCTTTTTCATAAGCCACCAAAGGATCTGTATTGCTGCATATCAGTTTCTGAGCATCATAAAGTGATTCATTGATATTATTTTTCGGCTGTTTTGAATCCTGAAGAATACAGAACAGCACATTTCGTATCTGTTTTTTCTGACTCATCTGTTTTTCAGCCTCCGATGGATACAGAATTGATCACCGTATTCACAATGCTTCTCAGCTGGGCATCTGAATCATGTCCGCCATCAAGGAGAATACTGAAATCATAATAGACACTGCCATTTTTGCTGTTGTTGCATGCAGTTTCATTCTGTCCGTCCACATAATTTATGGTGGGAACAAACAGCTCAGGGTCCTGCATGAAAATGGTGGCAAATCGCAGTCCATGCATTTCTCTGCCATTGATTTCATCCAGATTGAAGACCTTATTCCTGGGTTCGGAATCTGTAAACAGGAATAATCCCCGATTATCCATCTTATTGCAGTGTTTATCCAGTGACAGTATTGCTGTTTTCATGGCAGATTCAATATCTTCATACCCATCACCGGATCCTCCTCCGAGGGTTGTGGTTTTCAATTTATTCATAAAAACTTCAATATCATCGGTATATTCCTGACCGCCAAAAGTAATGGTGCGAATATCTGACTGAATCACAGTCAGACCATAAAAAACAGCTACCATACTGGAATCTGCAATATTACTTTTGATTTCATGAAGAATCCGGTCAATATAATGATAAACCGGAACGATATATTCTTTCATGGACCAGGTTTCATCCAGAATGATCTGTATATAGTTGTATTTGCAATCCTCTGCATAACCTTTTTTCTCTTTCGCCGGAGCATCTGATTCTGAAAATGCGTTAAAAATATCATCCTCCATCTGCTGTGCTACTTTTTCCAGCGAAGACACGGATGAAGATACGGAAGGTTTACTTTTTATACTGTTTTTCTGATTCTTCTGCAGCCAGTCAAAATCATCCTCAAACTCCTGGTCCTCTTCCGGTATGGAAACTTCTTCGGCTGTTTCTTTGATCATACCCCCGGACTCTGTCGTTTCTGTCAGGAAACCGTTGCTCTGGGTTCCCAACTCAGTGTCCTTTTCTTCTCTTATCTTATTTCCTGTTCTTTGGGTAAAAAAATCTAACCATCCCATAGTCCAATCCCCTCTGTTTCAATCCTTATAAGTGTATACAAATCAGCTTAAATCTATCTGCCTTTGTTTTGAATTCCACAGAACCATCTTCCCGAAGCACAATGGTACCGTCCTCTTCCGTCTTTCCGCAGATTTCACAGTGAAAAGGGTAACACACCAGTTCTCCATCTCTGTTATATAAAGAAAGAACCGGAGACTTGCCCTGCAACAGAATACTGCTCTGATGATTTTCCAGCCGGATGTCCCTCCAGCCCTTCTTCTCGATATCATAGTATCTGCAAAGCAGTTTGTTCACCTTGTTCTGCTTCCGATATACCGGATAATCCAGCAATTCCCGAAAGGATACCATGCGATGATACCAGCCCGGATCCTGGGAATAATTCTTCAGAAATGACTCAAAATCATGGATCATATCCCTTACCGAAGAATACCGTTCCGGAAAGGGAGCCATTGCCTTCCGAATTATTTCGTGAATCGGTTTGTATGTATCTTTCCGGAAGGGATGACCTGCCGGAATCTTTTCTATATTGAATCGATAGGCCAATTCTTCATTTTCCGGAAGAAGATAGTCATCCTGTTCATTTTCTGCAGAAAAATAATCGGTGCCCGTCATGATGAAGAAGATCAGCATGGCAATCGAATAAATATCAAGCTTCAGATCGGAATGAACCACTTTTCCCTGTCCTTCCATCCAGTTTAAAGGATCACTGTAGCCCTTTGTTCCGCAGATGGCAATGCCATCCTGATTTCTCTGCACATAGGAATCGTTTCCTGGAATATGGGACCAGTCAAAATCAATTACAACCAGATGTCCGGTTTTTCTGGAAACCATCAGGTTTTTCGGTTTCAGATCCCGATGCGTCATACAGTCTGTTCCGACCAGCCTGCTGGAATACGCATCCACTGCATACAGCAGCTGCAGAATATACCGGAACAGTTCTCTCTCTTCTCCTTCCGAATACTGATATTTTGCATATATCTTTTTTTTGTCGATGACGTTTTTCAAAGTATCTCCGTCAATGAATTCTGCTACAACAACCAGAAATTCCTTTTCTTCATCATTTACTTCAAAGTCTTTTTCAAAATCCCTTTCGATATATTCAATAAATGGAAATCGAATCTGGAACTTGCTTTCATGAACCAGTGACTGGTACATGAGGCCATCCTTTGCTGTCATTTTCAGATACACTTTTTTCTCAGGTTCTCCGAAATGATGTGCCTTTGCTGTCCAGGTATAATAATCCGGATCCTGACTTTTTCCATGATGATTGCCATGGACAGCACCTTCAATTTCAAGTATTCCGTCCGGCCACAGAATCTTTGAACCGTCTTTCAGGGAAATTTTCACACGTGATGAGGAATCCATTATAAAACCTCCTCATCGAAACAGAACAGAATTGCTGTCTGATCATCATGTTTGTCCCTGCGGGCAATTTTAAATAATTCCTGCAGTCCCAGATCACCATTCGTGCTTCCGGCATACATCCATATCTGATCTTCCTTCATTTTTCCAAAACATCCGTCCGTTCCCAGAAGGACACGATCCCCTTTGGATATCCGTTCCAATACGCTGCATCTGATCCGATCCGGATCAAAAATCGCACTGTTGGAACGATTCATATTCCCCAGTGCATTGGTCAGAATATGATCTGAGTTATAATACTCCGCATCATACCTTTCGCACTGACCTGCGCTTACCTTTGCTTCTGCCTCAGTCTGCAATTCGGAAATCAGACGGAATTCACCGGTCTTTGCAGAATAGTGGTAAATGGGAGAATCTCCCACATTGACACAGATCATACTGTTATTCAATATAACAACTGCACTAAGGGTTGTTCCTGTTGGTGTGAAAGCATCAACTTCCCTGCATACCTTCTGATTGGCAGCTATGACCGCATTCATGACGATTTCTTTTACTCTGTCCATATGCACACAGATGGAATAGTAGTCGGATGCTTTGGCATATTCTGCTGCCAGACCGGCATGAAAAGATTCTATAAAACCTGTAACGGCATTCCGGGAAGCCGTTTCTCCCGATACTCCGGACGAAACTCCGTCTGCAACCACAAGAACGGTCACTCTGTCATCATTCATCAGCATATAGGTACCAAAAAAACGGCTGTCCTGATTGACAGGATGGGAGATGCTCTGGCTTTTTTCAGTTCGTGTATAGATACGATTACTCATTGGTATCCTCCCCTGATTTCTTGTAAAAATTATTTATGCATGTTATACTTCTATCGATTACGGACTTTACTCCGTCTGGCAGAAACAATGCCCTGTAATGATACCTGCTCCCGGAATGGAAATGAGTCCCGAAAGTGAGGTCTTTTCATGTATTATCCTAAATTTTTTTCTGACGATCTGTCAAAACGGGTTCGCAGACTGCATTGTCCGGACGGAAGTACAATGATTATGAAATATTGCAGAATCCAGGATCCTGAATATAAGAAATACCGTCAGGGATTCATGCTGGAATATCAGTATATGTGTGAGCTGTCACATCCGGGACTCCCTGCATATTACTATCTGCAGACAACAGATTCCAGAGGAAATCTGCAGTCATTTTCCACCTCAGGACTTACCTTTTCTCCCGGTTTTATGACCGATTCCACGTTTCTTCTGATGGAAGACTTTTCACCGGATGAAAACTATCAGACCTTATACTCCTTTTTAAATGAATATGACGATGGAAGAAAGAGCCCGGTTTCCCGACTTTCCAATGATGTAATTCTGCGGATCCTGTCCGAATTGTCGGAAATTCTGCATTATCTCAGAGTCCATGGAATTCTTTACATGGATTTGAATCCTGACAATATTCTTGTCAATCAGAGTATGCACCTGAAACTGATTGATCATACATTTTGCAGATATATTGATTCCAATGCCATACCTGATAAAAAACTTCGCTATATGCCAAAATGCTGCGGCAATCTGACAGACAGTTTCTACAGACATTATCAGAATGTTCTGAAAAATATTGATGCGGATGAACTTCTCACAGCTGTATTCTCTGAATTTTTCACCCATCTGTTTTTTAAAAGCCGGGATGATTACCGGAAGAACTATCGAATCCAGGATATGCTGACACTGCTGAAACAATGCGGTTACACCGACAGCCGGATTTTTTCAGATATCCTGAACATCTCCAGCCGTCCGATTCCCAGCGATTATCACCTGAAAAAATTTGATTCCTGGTATATCCTGCTGAAAAACCAGCTTGCCCGATAATCATTCCTGCCGAAGCAATGCTTGCTTCGGCTTTTACCAGGTGTAATTTTCTTTTGTCAGTTCCGGTCCCTGTTCTTTTTGTGACACCTCAGTACCGGTCTGTTCCTTTCCTTTGTCTGCATGGACAATGCGATCCTGAACAGACCCTGAATCGGTTTCTTTGATTTCTATGGTTTTATCCTCACGATCAATCGATTTATAACCGGTAAAAGAAACATCGCTGCCGGAAATCCGATCCCAATTGTCAGATGATAAAACAGAATCCGGTTTTTCGTTTTCTTTTCTTTTTGAAATACTTTCGATTAATTCCGGTTTCCCATCCGCAACACTGGAAATGGTATCTTTAAAGGAATTCATAAACACCCGTAACCATTTCGTATTCTCTTCCATCTTTTTCTGATAGGTTTCCTGACTTTTTTCCAGCTGCAGGTACTTTTTTTCTTCCATTTTTCTGGCATATAAAGTTTCATTCGCTGCATTTTGCTGCCTGTTCTTCTGCTGCATCAGATTATCTTTTTGTTTTTCCAGATCAGCTATTTGGGTCATATAGTTCTGAATCTGTGCTTCTAATGTATTTATATCAAATAATTGCTTTTTGTATTGACTGTCAAGAGCGAAAATCTTATCTTCTGATTTCTTTTTTTGAATCTGAATTTTTTTGAGATTCTCCTGCAGTTCTTCGTTATTTTTTTTCCCCATTATTTTTTTATAACAGCCTCTCTCATTCTCGATATCCTTTTCAAGCTTTTTAAATTGATCTCTCAGATATACTGCTACTGCATCGTCCTGATTCTGAATTAATTCAGCAGCAGTTACCAAATCAGGTGTCTTTTCTTTCAGAAAACTGACAGAAAGTTCTGTCCCCTCATCTTCCAGCATTTCGACCAATTCACAGGCACGGAATCGTTTTTCCATCAACTTCAGTTTATTTCTGATATCGAAATCCGTTTCAAGGTCTGCTTCCTTCAACAGCCAGCCTCGAATACGTTTATCCCTGTTTAATCCTGTATAAAACAGATGATGTTCCCCCTGCTCACTGATTGCTTCATAGACAATCCGGATATTAAAAAAATCATGCACCTGTTTCCAGTCACAAAAATCAACCTGTTCCAGCAAACTGATAAAATCTGATTCCCGAATACTGTTCAAAACTTCATTGCTGAAGCTGACTTTTTCATCGCCGATATCATCCAAAACAGACATACACCATCGACATGCATTGATTTTTTCTATACGGGAACCTGCCGCCAGCTCTGAATCCGGCAACAGCCAGCAAACAATCTTTCTGACTGCATTTTCCATATCAATGATACAATCCTTCCAATCACCATCGGAACGAATCTGAAAATCATGATGGATCTTGATGCATCGCCGGATACAGGCTTTTACTGCTTCCAGCCGTGAATCGACTATCCGGTGATTATCAATACAGAAAAGAAGCTTCTGACACCAGTTTCTGCTGATGTTCAGTTCTTCTCCCATATCGTAATGATCCAGAACTCTCTCCAGAGTGGTCAGGGAATTGATTACTTCCATCTTATCGTGAAATTCCTTACTTTCTTCGGCTGTAATCACAGTTCTGAACAGTTCCTGATAGCTTCTTATCCGGTCCGGATCTGTTGTACCGGATCGTATAAACCATTCCTGAATCCGTAAACGGCTGAGATTTCCTTCCGGCTCCTGATACTTTTCCAGACTGGTTTTCATGGACTGAAGTGCTGCCATGCATATGGGGTATGCTGCATAAGCATCCAGGTTCTCCATATTCACGATATAAAAGGCAAGTCCGTTCTCATCTGTCTCCAGCTTATTCCGTATCTCTTTTTCAATAAACTGATGCCAGGATTGATCCAGTTTTTTATCATCTCCGCATAATGGAACCAGTTCGCCGATGACAAAAGAAGACAGCGTTTCCCGGCCAAAGGCAGGATCCGGATACATCTCACCCAGTTTTTCAACCAGCATACCGACAAATTCCTGCTCCTGAAGGTTTTGACGGACAACAGGAGAATACAGCTGCAGTACCACTTTCAAGTACGGCAATTTCTGAGAGACATCCAAAGAAGACATGGCTTTTGTATGCCAGAAAATCAGTCTTTCGGAAACTGCCTCTTTGCAGTCAATCCCCATTATGCTCATATAGCATTTTTCGCTTTTCCCCCGGATCCAGGGAATCATCTTGCTGACATACTTGTAATGATTACCCTTTTTAAACACCGTAATCAGATTATATATAAAATCCGGATATTCTTCCATCAAAGTTTTGCTATCCATGGAATAACTGATAATTTTCCAGTCTTCATCCGCCTGACGGGCGGTAAGTCTTCCTGCTTTTTTGGCTTCTCCTGTAAGATACAGCTTCTGATAAGGTACGGCTCCCCAGGTTTTTGCAATGGATCTGGATCTGACATATGCAAAAATCTCTTCCTGCTCCTTATCGGTGCCATGTTCCAGATACCACTGGCAGCAGATCAGTTCCAGATCCGATGTTTTCGCTTTCTGTCCAATAGATATCAAAGTATTGAATTCCCTGCGAAAACGTCCCGGAGAGGTAACCGCACATTCTGCCAGATGAAGAAACATCATTTCCACCGGCATCTCCGAATTGATGCTTCCGGTGAAATCCTGATCCAGAACCAGAGCATTTTCATGGTTCTGATCCGTAAAACAGATTCCTGCCGCCGGTCCATCCACATAAAGATTAAAGGTCAGTTTACGGCGAAGCCGGATATCATCTCCTGCCAGTGTATGCAGAAGCCACATAATATCCATCACCACCTGCCGGTAGTTTTTATCTGCTGCATAACTGCCCAGACAAATAGAAATATTCTGCTGATTTTTTCGAACAATCTGCCAGAAATCATACAACAGTCTGCCCAGTTTGTTCTGCCATTTCCCCTTCTGCAAAAAACCGTATTTTTCAAGAATTTCGTAATATCGATCATCCTCCGGTTCCTTTTCCATGGTAATCCTGGAAAGCTGCTTTTCTGCTGTTTCCTCTGTATCAAAGGCAAAAGGAATAAACAGATTTCCCGGAATCTGCATACCGGGTTCTGCAGGAATCAGCAAATGACATATGTGATTGGTTCGATTATTTTCCTTTGATTCACAATAGGAAACACCCATGCGGAGAAAACAGTTTTTTCTCCGATCAAAAAGCAGAGTTTCCCCGGGATATCTGTGGTGATTGGGTTTATAGCCCTTTGAAAAAGACTCAGCAACTGCCAGAAAACCGGGATCCATATTGCTGGAAGCATGAATTCCCCAGCCGGAAGCATCTGTCAGCTGCTCTCTGGCCCACATATAGTGTGTCTGATCATATGTTATCATTCATTCACCTCAATTGCTTTTTACCGGATTTCACCCAGATGGCGGAATACAATCTCCAGAATCGGTTCAATTACACGAATCGGTTCAAATTCACCATCGTAATAAGTTTCTGTTTCGCTTCCGGTAAAATGCTTAACAATCGTTTTATCACAGCCTACTGCACTGATGCAGTGCCAGCTGACAGAACCAAAAAACTGAACAAAGGTTTCCTTATCTTTATAACCCTGCTCCTCATGGAAAAAATACTTATCAAACAGACGTGGAATGACTGTATTCCGGGTATGCCTCATATCCGGATTCAGATAAGCGTCCAGTGAATAAGGGGTTTCAAATATGGCTTCCCTGTCTCCGGAGCTTAAAGACTGGATCTCCGGAGTATTTCGCAATTCATCACTTTTCATAATTGTCATGGCCAGATGGGCATTATGGAAAACCGCTCTCCCCACACCGCTTTTGCGTGCTGCCACATTGATCAGCCGCATGAAAGTGTCTCTGGTCAGTTTATAATTTGCTCCATTATACATAACGCTGTTTTCCTGTGTGTTGCCAGATGCAGTTTCTTTCAGCAATTCTTCAATGGTGATGATTTCCCTGCTGTTTCGCTGGAGCCTGCCCTGTTCTTCGATGGATCGGATGGCAAACTTCTTCTTTTCCTGT
>JALETI010000034.1 GCA_022781515.1 Lachnospiraceae bacterium | reverse complement strand
CCATCCTTTCGGATCAGTCCGGTTCGCACCAGTTCTTTTACCACGGCAAGAATTCCACTGCCGCAGATGCCTTCCGGATCCGGTTTTGCACCATTCTCTTCCTCACCGATTATGGTCAGCTTCACTCCTTCCTCTGAAATGATCACATCTTCAATGGCTCCTTCTGCTGCCCGCATGCCGCAGCTGATGTTCATTCCTTCCAGAGCAGGACCTGCCGCACAGGAACAGCACAGCATCTTTCCGCCATCGGAAAGGACAATTTCTCCGTTGGTGCCGATGTCGATAAACAGCACCTTTTCTCTGACCTGATGCAGTCCGCATACATAGGCACCGGCTACAATATCTGCTCCGATATAGGCAGATACACCGGGCAGGCAATACAGCTGTGCATTTTTTGCAGCATGGATTCCGATTCGTTCTGCCGGTATGGTTCTTGCACCTGCGAAAACAGGAGCATAAGGGGATTTTCCGATGGGACGGGCATCAATTCCCAGAAGCATATGCATCATGGTACAGTTGGCTGCAACGGTGATTCCGTAAATGGATTCCGTACCGATTCCGGTTTCCTGACAGATTTCCCGAAGCATTTCATTGATGCTGGTGACAATGGCCTCCTGCAGCTCTTTTCTGGCTCCCCGGGGGCGTTCCATCTCACAGGTGATTCGGGTCAGGACATCCAGTCCCAGATGTTTCTGGGCATTGATCTGAGAAGCATTTCCTTTTTCCTCACCTGTCCGGAGGTCAATCAGGGAAACCACAACGGTTGTGGTGCCGATGTCAATGGCTGCACCGTACAGCTGTTGTTCTGTGTCACCTGATTCCAGCAATACCACAGTTTTCCTGCCTGCAGATTTCCTTCCTGTTTTACCATCTGCTTTGCTGTCTGTATTGCTATCTTCCTTGCTGCCGGCTTTATTGTCTACATTGCTATCTCTTTTATTTCCTGCTTTGCCGCCGCATCCCCTTCCGGCTTCTGTTTCTGTGATAACCGCAGTGTATTCTCCCGGTTCAAAGGCCGTTTCAAGCAGTACATCATAATGAATTTCGTCTGCTCCGGTCTGTATCAGCAGCTGCTCTTCAAAAGAGGTCTGTTCTTCCAGTTCCGTTTTCCGCACAATCACCTTTTTCTTGGAAACAGCCGGATGAAATTCCAGTTCCGGCATATATCCGTCGGTCAGAATTTTGTGTTTCTTCTTTCTGTCAGGCAGAATCACCTGCAGATCCGTTTCCGGAACGATCAGACAGGACAGGCGGATTCCCCTCTCAATTTCCTCTTCTTTCAGCAGACTTTTTTCCGTTTCACTCACAGGAGGGATTTCTCCGCCTGTGAGCTGTACTTTGCATTTTCCACAGACACCTTTTCCGTTACAGGAGTTATCCACAAACAGTTTCTGTTCCATCAGAAGCTGCATCAGGTTCTTTTTTTCGCCGGGATCATAGGAAAATGTTTTCTTTCCTGCCGTGATTTCAGGCATGTTCTCCCGCCTCCTCTTTCAGATACTGCAGCATGGCCTGAATATTCCGAAGGGGTGACTTGGTACCGAGACCACATGCCGGTGCTACAATATCCGATCCACTTTCCACACAATGTCTGGTCAGACCTGCCACTTTTTCCGGATCACCGAATTCCAGAGTATACGTGCTCACATTGCCCATCAGTACCCTTCCCGGCAGATTTTTTCTTGCTTCCCGCATGGATACAATGGAATCAAAACTCAGCACATCGCTTTTCAGCTGATTCATCTGCTGATATACATTTTTCATCTGACCGCAGATATGAATGATAATTCCCGGATGCAGATCCCGGATGGCATCCACAATCTGATTCAGATAGTATACGGCAAATTCCTCAAAGAGTCTGGGACCAAGAATCTCGCCGGTACCACTGGGATCCGAAATCGCAATCACATCTGCGCCGGCTTCAATCTGCCATCTGGCAAAGCGAATGATCTGATTGGTTACAAAGGTCATAAACTCATGGGCCTGTTTATTTTTCTTCCGCAGCTGCTTGTAAAAATCCACCGGCTCCATCAAAGAACTGGCCGTGCTCACCGGTCCGGTCAGATTTCCCACGATAGGTACGGTCAGATTTTTCTTTTTCAGAATCCGGATTGCTTCCAGAACCACGGGAACTCTTCCGGAATCCGGCTGGATTTCCTTCAGATTCTTCCATTCGTCCACCGATCGGATGGCATACTCTGTGACACGGGGTTCATTCACTTTGGTGCCAAGGGTAATACCGGCTCCCATGGCTTCTGCCTCTGCTGTCATGCAGAAGGGAACACCCACATTTTCAAAGCAGCCATTCTTATAATTGGCAAGAGCGAGAGCGGCCATCTGTTCCGCCTCCGTATGGGCTTCCGGCCAGCTGACACCGCAGCGATCCATTACTTCTTCCGTTATCATATTCATCATGCCGCCCGGGCAGATACACGGCGGCCGGTCTGTCTGTTCCCCATGAAGGACACAAAAGAAACGTTCTTTCTCTGTCATCTGCAGCTCCTTTACTCCATGCCCAGAAGCTGTTTTGCTACCTTAACCGCTTCTACTGCATTGGCTGAATATCCATCTGCTCCGATATCATCTGCATATTTTCTGGAAATGGGGCTTCCGCCTATCATAACCTTCACCTGATCACGGATACCGGCTTCTTCCAGTTTTTTAATGACTTCCGGCATTCCCATCATGGTTGTGGTCATCAGCGTAGACATCATAACCAGAGAGGCATTCACTTCTTTTGCTTTTGTCACGAAATCATCCAACGGCACATCTCTTCCCAGATCATACATTTCAAATCCGGCAGTCTCCATCATAATTCTTACCAGGTTTTTGCCGATATCATGGGTATCGCCTTCCACAACACCGATAACAGCTCTGGGTTTCTGCGAAGTCTCTTCTTCAGGAAGGTGGGGACGCAGTACATCCAGACCTGCATACATGGCATCGGAACACAGAAGCAGGTCCGTAACAAAATACTCTTCCTGATCATACAGATCACTTGCTTTGTTCATACCATCCACAAGTCCTTCCATAATACCGTCCAGTGCCTCATAACCGGCATCCACATACTCCTCTGCCACGCCGGTTACTTCCTCATCTTCCATTTCCAGAACACAGTCTGATAATCGATTCAATAATTCCTCTTTTGATGCTGCCATCTTAATCTCCTCCTCATTCCCGTTGCTTATTCAGCAATACGCATCGATTTATGACTTTTTCCTTTTTCATTTATTCATTCATCGATACACATCGGCCTATAATTCTTTCTCATCTTTTTTTCATTCTTCCGGTACCCACGGACACATGATTCTTTCTCATTTTCTCATTCACCGTTACGCACCGGCCCATATATTTCTATTTCTCACTCTTCAGTACTCACCAGCACATGAATCTTTCCGTCAGCCATATATCCGGTATTTTTCAGACACATCTGCCCGGTAAACAGGCACTGATTGCCCACCTGCAGACATGCTTCCACGTAGGGTATTTTTCCTCCCACAGGAATCCGCTTCCATTCGGCCAGGCCAAGACCGGTTAAGGCAAAACTGGTTTTGGGACACAGAGCAATCTGCGTCCGTCCGGCTGTCAGTTTCCCTGCTTCCTTCAGATACGGCCAGGTAAATGTTCTCGTCATCCATTCCATATTTTTCGGACCGATAATATTCAGCGTACCTGCCGAATCTGCATAGCTGATGATATCTGCACCGGCATCTGCGATCCTTTCCGTAAACCGAAGCAACTCTTCCCTGATTTTATCAAATACCTGCTGCATGATCTCCGGTTTCTTCCGCATGGCTTTAAACACATAACGCGGATCGATCAGCACATTCAGGATGGTAAATGGACCGGATATCATAAAAACCACGGTTTCTCCCTGCTCCTTCAATATCCTGCAGGCCTTCAGTACCTCTGCAATCCGACCCGTTGTATAATCAATATCCGGAAGGTCCAGCAGTTTCTGCGGATCGGTGCAGATATATTCCTTAGCCCTGGGACCGGTCCGTCCGTCTCCCAGGTTCACGATACCGCCCATGGCTTCCGCTTCCACCGTATGACAAAAGGGCAGTTCACAGAATTTCGCCTGCTCTGTTTTCCGGATATGCACCGCCAGCTGTGCCATGGTATCCGCATGGAGATAGGCATCGGGAAATTGAAGATCCAGTCCCCGGGTTACCTCTTCACTGATTCCTGCACTATTCTGATAGGTACATTTAAAATCCCTGATTTCCGCCATGATTCTGCTGCACTCCTTTTATGCGAAACGTTCCGGATCAAGGGGCCATTTGCCGTATTTTCGTCCGGCTTTCATAAACGTATCAATATTTTCAATGGGGCTGTCAATGGGAATACCGCATCCTGTACTCAGCAGATATCCCTTCGGATTATCATATCCCTGACGCAGGCATTCTTTTACCGCTTCTTCCACATCTTCCGGTGTTCCCTGCATCATTTTGGAAATGGGATCCACATTTCCCATCAGTACAATCTGATTGCCCACACGTTTTTTGGTATCCTCCAAACTGACTCTGTTATCAATACTCAGTACATTGCATCCGCTCTCCACCATGGCTTCTGTCAGGGCTGAAGTATCACCGCACACATGATAGGTTACGCTCTTTCCATAATCATGGATGAACTGAATGATTTCCTTTGTATAAGGAAGCACAAATTCACGATAGCTCTTCTCGTTCAGAATGGTGCCCGATGCAACGGGATCACAGAGGGAAATACCCACGCCGCCATCCATAAATTCCTTTGCCAGCAGTTTGATGGCATCCGTTGCAAAACGAAGCAGCTGATGTACGTGATCCGGATCCTTTCTGGTGGCCCGCAGCAGTTTTTCGATGGGATACAGACTGGAAGCTGCCGTAATCGGTCCCGGTGTACTTAAAGAAACCCCCACTTCGCTTCCATATTTATCCAGTGTCATCTGAGCCATCTCATAATTCATCTGGGCCCAGGGATCATTCTTCCGTTCGATTTTTGATAAATCCAGCTTACTGTCCAGATCATTCAGATTCTTCAGATAATGGTCCATGATGGCAGGAACATTGTTCTCCGGATTGTTGGTTACACTGCCCATGGCTGTGCCGATTCCGTGGAGACCGTATTCTACAGAAATGCTGTCATGCCCAAACCGTTCATAGCATGCGCTCTGACATTTAAACAGATTTTCCGCACTGCTTCTTTTTTCCCGGTGTGTCATCCCTATCGCTTTTCCTGACACAGCCGTAACAAAAGGCAGAATCGGAATTCTGTCAATGTCCTTTCCTGAAAAGAAACCTGCCATTCTCTCCTTCGGTGTCATCTGATCGTCTTTATGCATTGTTATACCTCCTCTTTTCTTATGAAAAAATAACCCGGATCTGCTTTTAAATGGATCCGGGTCTGCTTTCAAAAGACATCCTGAAAAAAGTATATCATTTTCTTTTGGGAAACACTAATTGATTTTTCAGGATTATACATGTGTTCTATTGTTATTATCTATAGGTGTATCTGGAAGGAAGGGGGTACACAGATCAAACAATACCTGCATATTTTCCTCCGGTGTTCCTTCCATAATCGAACACCCTGTACTGAGCACAAAATTCGGAAATCCTTCACATACCGAAAGAATTGCCCGTACCTCTTCCTCTACTTCCTCTTTTGTTCCAAAACGCAGATTCGCCGGGCTCACATTTCCCATGATTACCACATTTTCATCCACCATGCGGATGCATGCTTCGATATCCGTGCTGTAGTCAATACTCAATACCTCAGCCCCTGTCTGTACAAAATACGGTGTATGCTGTGTGGTCTTCCCACATACATGCAAAAATACAGGGACATCCGCTGCATCAATGATCCGCTTCAGATATTGTCCGGAAAATCTCCAAAAACGCTTTGGAGACAGAAGAGATGCCAGCGGCTCTGCAATCCAGAAGAAATCCTGATCTGCTTCTGTTTCACGCTTTGCCAGTTCGACCATGTAATCTGTTACGTAATCCAATAAACGCAGAACAAATTGCGGATTTTTTACTACCATCCGCAGCAATCGTTCCGCTCCGATGATTCCCGACACTACGGTCAGCGGACCAAAACAACCTCCTCCGCATAAATGATCCGGATACTTCACTTTCATCCGTATCAGATGATCCACTTCCTGTTCAAATCCGGAATAGTCAAATGTCCGGGCTGCGATCAGTTTATCCAGCTGTTCCTCCTTGGTAAGCTGATTTTCCTTTACAATTTTCAGAACCGGGGTTATCTGCTCCAATTCAAAGCCAAGGGCTTTGGCCATATCCAGATGTCCGTAGCATAAAAAACCAAACTCTCTCTTTCCACCCCAGATTGGACTGACCGGAGTATAACCTGCTTGTCTGATATAATCAATAATGTGCTGCTTTTTCATTTTCTCTGCCTTTTACGCAATCTTAACGCTGATTTTCCCAATGAATCACGCTTTGATCGTATTGATATAGGGAATTTCTTCTGCAAAATGCTTCAATACTCTGACAGAAGTCAGGATATATTCTCTGTTATAGGGATCGGACAGATCACTTTCCATTAGTTCTTCCAGTTTTTTGGTTCGATAAATCAGTGTACTTCTGTGAATATGCAATGCATTGGATGTTTTTACCAGGGATCGTTCATTCTGAAGATATTCTACCAAAGTTTCGACATAATATCCTTCTGTTTCCAGATCCATCTTCCAGAGCTTCAGAACATCCGGATGGCAGGAATACAGCATCAGGGGCACATCGGTTTTTTCAGCCCATATACAATGAACCAGATAATCCAGGGCACAGGAAAAATAATCATATCGTTTTCTGCCGCCCACTCCATACTGACCTCTTTCAAAAGCCCAGAGTGCCTGCTGATAGGAAAACCGCAGATTTTCAATTCCTTCGATGCGATATCCTCCAGTCACAATTCCGTTATTTTCCTGCATAATCCGGCGTGTATGGGGCCTCGTATATTCCGGTTCCTGTATGGAATCATTCATGATCATGATCACCTGATTTTTATACGTAAAGCAACCGATGCTGTTGAAAAAGGAACGTATTGCGTTATGTATCAGATGCAGTTGTTTTTCTTCATCTGTACTATCTTTTCCGGCATAAACCACCAGTACCCGATACTGATCATCTCTTTTCCATCCCAACTGCATCATTTGCCGATCCAGATCCTCGAAACTGACCGGTTTTTTCAGAATCATATTCAACAATACATTCATATTCAGATCTTCGCAGTTTTGATGTCTTTCCCGGACACTTTTTTCTATATGTGAAACTGCATAAGTGAGTAATTCGATGTCGCCAAGATTGATTTCCCGTTTGCTTTCTATGATCAGAATCTGCCCGATCCGTACATTTCCATTCATAATCACAGCAGCTAAATATGGCGTAATAACCGAGTTTCTTTTCATAACAACTTTTTGAGACTTCACATGCTGATAAGCCAACTGTTTCCTCGCATTCCGGACCTGCTGAAAGCCTTTCATGGAACTGCTTCCGTAACGAAGTATATAGTCCCACTCTTCATCCACTTCTCCGTACCCATACTGTCTGGTCATGGCTTCCACCCCCTGACTGGCATTAAAAAGAATCATAGGATTCTGAAATACTTTCCAGAGTACCTGCAGCAATTCACTGCTGTTTTTTTGGGAAATAACCTGCTCCAGCTCTTCGCTCCAGCTGTCATAAAAGTCGAAAATCCCCTGAATGATTTCAAATGCAACGTTTTTCTCTATATTTTTTATACGAATATAATCCGTTTCATCCGCACAGATCACATCTTCACCGTCCTGGTGAATATAGGCACAATTGGGTGCATATGCAATACGTGCACTGCGCATGGTTCTTCCTGAATTTCTTTTTATATGGATTTCAACATCCATACCCCCAAGACGATTCACAATCATCCAAAGATTTAGTTTCATCTCCCGGAATCTCTCCTTTTATCGAATTTTTTATATCATTCCTACAAATCTGATAATATTTTACTCGATAAAATGGAGGCAGTCAACAGAGGCACAGCAAATCTGCTGTGCCTCTGCTTATTATTTATCTGCCATAATAAGAGGTCTCTCCATAATTACTTCATACGGCTTGCCTTGTACATTGCCTTGCAGTATTCATCAGACAGAATGCCTCCTCCATAGTTGCCAACAATACAAGGTTTTTCAGGCGAGTAGTATTTATCAACAAACTCAATTGCCTGCTGTTCAGGTGTCTTGGAAGGATCTTCTTCGTCAATCAGAGCAATGATAATCTGATCGCCGTATTCTTCATAAAGTTTCTTGGTGTTGTTCATTGGCATGGGAGTCCATGACTGCCATCCGCCGTGGATAATGCTTTCAATACGATCTTCAATATGTCCGCAGCTATGAAGATCGGCAATCATGCCCTTGGACTTGATATGATCCGTCAGCTGCTTCATACCAGGTACCAGGAATTTTTCTGCGCATTCAGCTGAGAAGAAAGGTGATCTCTGGCTTCCCCAGTCATCATGTACAGTAAAACCGACAATACCATCACCATAGGCTTCCACTGCCTTATCAACCATCCTGCAGTGCAGGTCGGTCAGTGCCTGGAATAATTCTTTCAGATCGTCTTCCTGTTCTTCATCCAGCAATGCAACTGCAGCATTTTCAAAACCCATGAAGGAAATCAGACGTTCAAATCCCATACCATTCAGGAACCAGAAAAAGTTTGCTTTGCCATTGTCCAGCCATTCTTTGTTGATACGTGCGCTTTCATCCCAATCCCATGCATCGATATCCGGGAATGTAAGTTTATCTTTCCAGTCAAATACATCATCGCCGAGCATATGAGGATTTCCGGGTTTTTCCATGGATCCGCCTGCTACGGGAACATAAACCCATTCAACACCAAACATATCCTTGCCGCCGTATGTTTCCATGGTATAATTTGCAGATGTAGCATCCAGGATAAAGCCACGGGCAATATTATCCGGAATAAGGGAAGGACAGAATACGTTGTTTTCAACACCGTAGGGAAGCCAGATACTCTGCTTATTGTATAATGCCTTTACCGCTTCCTTAGCAGTTACAGGGAAATTGAAGATCGGTTTTCCGGGGCCGTCGGGACGGTTACGATTTGGGATATAACCTTTAATCTCAAGTTCTTTTTCATCAAATGCAATTTTTGTCATATTCGTAATCTCCTTTTCGATTGATAGTGGAAAATTCACTTGTTTTCCGTTTTTTCGATAATACTTATTTTTCAGCCAGAATAATACGACTCTGTCGGTAAATTGCTTCCACCAGTTTCTGTGAGGCAAATCTGGTAACTGCCATGATCGGATATTCGCTGTATGCCTCAACAAATTTCTTTGCAGCATCTTCGATTTCATCATCCGATGCATCTTCCGGCAGTACAGGAACTTCCACGCCAAGCATGATGTCTTTTCCGTACTTTTCATAAAGCATTGCCTTGTTGTTCATCGGCTGACCACACCAGATATCCACACCGGCTTCAATCATAGCCGGAACCAGTAATTCATTGCATCCACAGGAATGCAGCTGGAAGATCAGACCTTTTTCATGACAGAAATCAGAGATTTTCCGGATATAAGGAACTACCATTTCACGGCAAACATCCAGTGAAAAGAAAGGTGCTCTCTGGCTTCCCCAGTCATCATGGAAAAGTACTTCTTTCACATCCAGAATATCAATATATTTCTGAATCATTGCAATATACATATCAGCCAGTTTTGCAAACAGATCATGTACGGCATCTTTCTGTTCATCATCAATCAATGCAATCAATGCGCCTTCAAAATCCATAAAGGAAATCAGCCGTTCAAACATACCATTCTGGAAGCAGCAGCCAATAATACGTTTTTCATTTCTAAAAGGTGCATTCAAAACACCGGCTTCTTCCCATGCCATGGCATCCACATCCGGAAAAACGACCTTGTCATACCACTCACCGGCATCATCCAGAAGAGGTGTGCCGGGCTTTACCATGGAACCTCCTGCTACAGGAACATAAACCCATTCAATACCGAACAGATCCGGTCCACCTTTTTCCTCTTCCGGCTGAGCAGGTCCCAGATCACGGATTTCCGCACGGGCGATATGATCCTTGTTTGCTCTGGATTCAATGTTCAGAATATCGGATGTGGTTGGCATCCACAGATGGCTTCCGTCCTTCAACGCACGTGTCAGGTTTTCCGCAACAGTAATCGGTGTATTATAAATTGGTGTATACGGAACAAATGAAACGGTCGTATTTAAAAATTCACCAACGATTTTTAACTCATCATTGCTGTAAGGAATTTTGGTCATTTTGCATTTCCTCCTGTTTTTTAATGACCAGATGCATCTTAGAACAGATGCACCTGGCTTCTGCAACATTTATCGATTGATAGGATACTTGTATTGTATTATCAGTCAGTAATTAATTTGCCTGTTCTGCTGCCCGGGCTGCATTTGCTTCTGCGTAACGTTTTGCTTCAGCATCAGTAAGCTTATAGCCAACGATTGCTAATACAACAGATACAAACATGAATACTGCAGGAAGAAGACCAACAACGATCATATATTTGTTTACAAATACATCTGTTACTTCCATACCGGCTGTATAACCTGCCCAGTCAAGACCGTAACCAATCAGAGCACCGCCGATGGCAAAACCGATTTTGGTAGGAATATTCATTACGGATAAAGCCATGGTACGATTGTCCTTGCCGGTTGAATAGTAACCATACTCACCACAGTCCAGATAGTAGTTTGCTGTCAGACTCTGATATACATACTGTGCCGCCTGTGCGGTACACATCAATACGATGAAAATCCAGATACTCTTGATACCGAATAACCAGCAGAAAAGACAGGAGAATGCATACATTCCCATACCGATAACCATAGCACCCTTTTTACCCATTTTACGTCCGATTGCCGGTACGCATAAGCTGGCAAGAAAACCAACAATACTTCTTGCTGTCAGTGCAATTGTCATCATACCAAACTGTCCGGTAACAACTTTGAAATAGTATGCCGTCAGTCCTGTGTAAATCTGTGTACCAATTGTAAAGGAAGAATAGATGATAACCAGAATGATCATCTGTTTATTTGTCAGAATTGACATAATCATTTCTTTTACAGTCGGAACTCTCTTTGCAACATTTTCTGCCTGCGGCGGGTCAAAAGGTGCACAAACCTTAATAAAGAACAGGTTACATACCAGGAATACAGATGAGAAGAAAACGGTTGCTGCAAAATAGCCCCAGGATTCTCCGAAAATATTTCCTGCATATGTGATAATCGGAAGGATGATAGCGGATCCAACGATAGATACAACTGCTGATACCTGCTGCTGTCTGATTGTTAAGGTTTTACGGGCTTCCATATCGGTACCGCACATTTTAGGAATCATAGCACCTCTTGCAGTTGCATTGAAGTTCATGGAACCGTGGAACATACAATAACCGAAGCAAACCACACCGGCTCTTACTACGGTATTGCCAATAAATACAGATGTATCAAACATCTGAAGCAGCATACCAAAGAACAGTGTTCCACATAAGAGTCTTAACCAGGAAATATGTTTTCCGTGTTTGAAATTGGATTTTTCAATAATCATGCCGGCTACCAGTGAGACAATAAAGTCAAAGGTCTTCGCAATCAGCATGGATGTACCGACGATGCTGGCGGAAATTCCAAGGTAGTCTGTCATAAATAATGTCAGATACAGAACCTGTACCGTAAACGCCATTGTAAGAGCACCCTGAGCCAGTGCATAACTATTGATATGCAGACCAGTAAGTTTTGGTTTATTATCCATATGTTTTCTCCTTTGTTTTCAAAAATCGGCCGCAGCTTCATCCATACTTCTGTCCCGTACTGTCAGCTGCCGACCTTTTTCCGTTCGTAAATTTCTGATCAAAGGCCTTTCATCGATGTATCTTTATGATACATTTTTTCTCTTTCAGAAACTTCCTACCAAACGTATGAAGTTTTTTTTACTTTCTGCACATTTATCACACGAATCGTTCAAGGCAACCGGAAAATATGAGATGTTTCAGATGCGAAAATTTTCGGTTCGCTTTTTTCCTGTTTTGATATACAATGGTATTGATATAACAATTTTCGAATGAAGGGAAGGCGAAACAACATGGCATCAAAGAGATATTCAACCGTGGAGCGCAGCAACTGTGTTGCATGCGGGACCTGCGTGACGATCTGCCCCAAAGAGGCCATTAAAGTTATCAGAGGGTGTTATGCCGCTGTGGACAGCGGAATCTGTATTGGCTGCAATAAATGTGGTAAGGTCTGTCCGACCGGATGTATTACTCTGGTGGAAAGGGGTGAGACGAAATGATGAATACGGTAAAGGAGAATACAGGAAGAAAAAAATCCACTTCGAAGAAATGGTATGAATGGCTGTGGATCTGGGCCATTGTCTATTTTTCACTGGGCTTTTTTAATATCTTGTTTGCATGGCTGGGTATGATCGATTTTCTGGTTCCGCTGGGATTTGCGATTTTCGGCGGAACGAAAGGCTTCTGCAACCGGTACTGTGGTCGGGGACAGCTGCTTATGAAGCTGGGCAGTTCCTGCAATTGTTCCCGCAACAAACCCACGCCGAAATGGATGTATTCCAAATGGTTCCGTTACGGTTTTCTGGCATTTTTCATGACCATGTTCGGAAATATGGTGTTTCAGACCTATCTGGTGGCGGCAGGCAGCCATTCCCTCCGGGAAGCAATCAAACTGTTCTGGGTATTCAGAATCCCATGGGGATGGACCTACACAGCCGGTACCGTGCCGGACTGGATTGCACAGTACAGCTTCGGTTTTTACAGCGTGATGCTTACATCACTGCTTCTGGGACTGATCGT
>JALETI010000029.1 GCA_022781515.1 Lachnospiraceae bacterium | reverse complement strand
ATTATGAACGAACAGGAAATTGAGAAAAAAACGGAAGAACTGAAGGAATCCTGCAGTCACTGCAATGAAGAGCTGGATACCTCACAGGGAGATTTTAAGACCATTGCCATCGGTATTATCACCGCACTGGCTGTATATGCCATTGTTCCCAATCTGCTGGGCATCAGACTGGGGGATTATCCCACCGTATTTGTCTATCTGGGATTTGTTGCCATTACGGTGGTTGTATGGATGATCGGAGAAAAAATCAAAGAAATGAATCAGAAAAAAAAGAAATAAATCGGGCTATAAAGGGGTGATATGCTCCCTGACAGTCCGGATAAAAAAGAGGCCATGGCACGAAAGTTCGTGCCACAGCCTCTTTTTGTCCTGCTTGATTTTTTATAACCATTTTAGACGAATTTATTTCGCAATCTTGAAGGATGACTTCATGGATACGATACGGTTAAATACAATATGATCTGCCGTGCTGTCTTTGTAGTCCACACAGAAGTATCCTTTTCTTACAAACTGGAAGCGGTCAAATGCCTTTGCATCCTTCAGGGAAGGTTCAACCAGACATTCATATTCCAGTCTGGAGTTCATGTTGACATTCAGATTTCCGTTTTCATCATAGATACTGCCATCGATTACTTCCGCAATATTGTCAAATTTACGCCAGGTTGCTTTTACCGCGGTGGGAGCTGCTACCCAGTGGATAGTTCCCTTTACCTTCCGTCCGTCGG
Source organism: Lachnospiraceae bacterium (assembly GCA_022781515.1). GTDB lineage: Bacteria > Bacillota > Clostridia > Lachnospirales > Lachnospiraceae > TWA4. The sequence continues at coordinate 33,160 of JALETI010000029.1, read as the reverse complement.
GGCTGTTGCCGCCGCGGGATGCGGGATCATAGGTACAGTGGAGTTCAACGATGTTGCCGTTTTCATCCTTGACAAAGCTGTTGCAGGTTACGAAGTAAGCGTTCATCAGGCGGACTTCATTGCCGGGGAACATACGGAAGTACTTTTTGATGGGTACTTCCATGAAATCGTCTCTTTCGATGTAGATTTCTTTTGCGAAGGGAACCTTGCGGCTGCCAAGTTCTGGATTCTCGGTATTGTTGGGCGCATCCAGATATTCAATCTGATCGTCGGGGTAATTGTCAATGACAACCTTCAGCGGATCCAGAACCGCCATGACACGGTTGGCTTTCAGCTTCAGGTCATCGCGCAGGCAGTATTCCAGCATGGAGTAATCACAGGTGGACTGTGCCTTGGAGATACCTGCCATTTCCACAAACATGCGGATGGATTCCGGTGTGAAACCACGGCGGCGGAGTCCGCTGATGCTTACCAGACGGGGATCATCCCATCCGTCTGCAATACCGTCCTGAACCAGTTTTTTGATGTAACGTTTGCCGGTTACTACGTTGTTCAGGTACATCTTGGCAAATTCAATCTGTCTTGGCGGATTCTCGAATTCACATTCTCTTACAACCCAGTCATACAGAGGTCTGTGATCTTCAAATTCCAGTGTACAGATGGAATGCGTAATATGTTCCACGGCATCTTCAATGGGATGCGCGAAGTCATACATGGGATAGATGCACCACTTGTCACCGGTATTGTGATGGGTGATATGTGCCACACGGTAAAGAATGGGATCTCTCATGTTGATATTGGGAGATGCCATATCGATTTTAGCACGAAGAACTTTTTCACCATCGGCAAATTTACCATCTTTCATGGCTTCAAAAAGCTCCAGATTTTCCTCTACGCTTCTGTCACGGTAAGGGCTGTTCTTTCCGGGTTCTTTCAGAGTTCCGCGGTATTCACGGATCTGATCCGCAGTCAGATCGCAGACATAAGCCTTACCTTTTTTAATCAGTTTTACTGCGCATTCGTACATCACATCAAAGTAGTCGGAAGCAAAGAACAGTCTGTCTTCCCAGTCTGCGCCCAGCCACTCAATATCCTCTTTAATGGAGTTAACGAATTCGATATCTTCCTTGGTGGGGTTGGTATCGTCAAAACGCATATTGAACTTTCCATTGTATTTCTGAGCCAGACCGTAGTTCAGAATAATGGATTTGGCATGTCCGATATGCAGATATCCATTAGGTTCCGGAGGAAATCTGGTCTGTACGTGATCATAAACTCCCTCTGCAAGATCTTTATCGATGGCCTGCTCGATAAAGTTTTTACTAACCTTTTCTTCTTTATTTTCTTTATTTTCAGAAACTTCTGTTCTGACTTCGTTTGCCATCAGAATCTCCTCCCTTAAACGAATAAAAGTCGTACACAAACCGAATGGAATGTGCTATGTCAACATATTATACACGGATTCGCTTGCTTTTGTAAATATGAAATTCGGAACATAAAGGAAAACAGTATATATCTTGACATTTCACATGTAATACGGTATCATCAGTAATAATATGTTATTTTCTTATCTGCCTGGTTTTGCCGCAGTTTTTCAGTGTATCATTATTTGCTGATTCCGGGAGAACAGAGGAAGGCAGAAGAGGGTGATATATTTGTATTTCATGTTTTATTATATTTTATTATTTAGGAGTTGATTATTTTTGGACTCGAGTGACGCCATACAGTTGCTTTTCTTAATTTTCTTACTGATTCTTTCCGCATTTTTCTCTTCAGCGGAAACTGCGCTTATGTCTGTGAACAGAATCCGTATCCGGGCTCTTGCCGACGACGGCAATCCGAGAGCCGGTACTGTCATGAAGATTCTGGATCAGCAGGACAAGATGCTGAGCGCAATCCTGATCGGGAACAATGTTGTGAACCTGCTGTCTTCCTCACTGGCAACTTTACTTGCTACGCGGAAGCTGGGTGATGCAGGAGCGGGCATTGCTACCGGTATTCTGACTCTCCTCATTCTCGTCTTCGGAGAGATTTCGCCCAAAAATCTGGCTACTGTCCATTCTGAAAAACTGTCCATGTTATATTCGGGATTTTTATATCAGTTCATGCGTCTGCTGACCCCGCTGATTTTTCTGGTAAATGTTCTTGCTCGTGGGTTTATGCTGTTGTTTCATATTGATATGAACCGAAAGGACGATACCTATACAGAGGAAGAACTGCGTGTTATTGTTGATGCCAGCCATGAAGAAGGTATGATTGAAAGTGAAGAGCACAGGATGATCAACAATGTGTTTGACTTCGATGATTCCTGTGCAAAGGATATCATGGTACCTCGTATTGACATGCAGTTTATTGATGTGGCATCTACATATGATGAAGTGCTGGAGGCAATCCGGCAGCAGATGTACACCAGAATGCCTGTCTATGAAGATACCACGGACAATGTCATTGGTATACTGAATATCAAAGATCTGATTCTGATCGGCAAAACGGATCGTTTTAATGTACGGGATTATATGCGGGAAGCATATTATACCTATGAGTATAAAAAGACCTCTGAGCTGTTTATGGAGATGAAGAATAATTCCATTTCCATGGCAATTGTACTGGATGAGTACGGTGCAACAGCTGGTCTGGTGACTCTGGAAGATCTGATTGAGGAAATCGTCGGTGAAATCCGTGATGAGTATGATGCCGATGAACTGAATGATATCAAGAAGCTTTCCGACAGGGAGTATTCCATTGATGCATCCATTCATCTGGATGATCTGAACGATGCACTGGGACTGGAGCTTCAATCGGAGGATTATGATTCTCTGGGTGGACTGCTGATCGGAATTCTGGATCGTCTTCCGGAAGAGGGAGAAGTGGTTCATGACGGTGATTATATATTTACAGTAGAATCCATTGATAAAAACAGAATTGAGCGAATCAGACTGATGCTGCCGGAAGAGGAGGCAGCGGATTTGCAGAATCAGGAGGAAAAATAAATGATACGACTGGTGATTTTTGATCTCGACGGCACCACGCTGAATACGCTGGAATCTCTGGCCTATACAGCCAATCGTGTGATGAAACGTCTGGGGCTTTCTGAAATGCCGGTGGAGAATTTTAAAAAATATGCCGGAGACGGTACCCATAAAATGCTGAAACGGTGTCTGCGCGATGCCGGTGACCCCACAGCTTCTCATCTGGAGGAAGCATATGATCTGTATATGGAAGAATTTAAAACAGGCTGTACATATCATGTGGCTGCTTATCCGGAAATGGACAGGACACTGGAAGATCTCAGAGAATACGGTGTTCAGCTGGCGATCTGTACCAACAAAGAACAAAGCTATGCGGAATTCGTAATTGAAAAGATCTACGGTAAGAATGTCTTCCACTATATCCTTGGCAGAGGCTCCGGATATGCCATCAAACCGGATCCGGAGGGAGCCCTTCACATTGCAGAGGAACTGGGCATGACACCGGAAGAATGTATGTATGTGGGTGATACCAGTCCGGATATGAAAGCCGGTCTGGCAGCGGGTATGTATACCGTTGGTGTGACCTGGGGATTCCGAACCCGTGAAGATCTGATGAAACTGAATCCGGATCGGATTATTGATCATCCGAGAGAATTGCTGGATATTCAGATGTAAAAGATAGATAAGGTAAAATATTTCAGGGGCTGTCACACGAATTTTAGTGTGAAGCCCCTTTTTCGCACTTCAAAATAAACGTAACCGTTTTAATTCCAGAACCAAGATCCTTGTAAATTTGGGAATTTTCTATGTGAAACAAATCTGTTTCATCGATTTTTCCAAAATTTATTTCAGATATGAAAAAAGGGAGCTGTCTGCGCAGCTCCCTTCACATACTTTCATCAAACCATATAAGACCTGCTTACGCCAGAGTCTCTGTATCCGGCCACACGCCGCTTAACATAAAGGTGAGAACGATTTTTCCGCCGATTCGCATCTCATTGGCTCTGGTGGAATATCCATCTTCCAGTTTCACCGTGCTGATACTGGGTGCGCTTTCGTTGGTAATCTTCAGTTCTCCTGTCATTTTCTTCGGATTGTTCAGATGTCCATATTTGTACACCACAAACTTTTCATCTTCGGAAACCTTTTTTGCTTCCATTCTTTCATTAAAATCCATACCTTTACTCCTCTTTTATTATTCGGAAGAATCCTTTTCCCATGTAAACTGAAATGAAGTCATACTTTCTTCTGTTTTCACAGTTTCAGACTTTTCTTCCGTCACTTCCTCTGCTGCTGCATCTGCAAATTCCATGGAATTCCCTGCAATGCCTTCCACCGCTGCTTCTGTTGCAGTTTCATCCGCTTCCGCTTCAATTGCTGATGCTGTTTCTTCATTTGCAGTTCCTTCAATTTCTGCTGCCGTTTCTCCAACCGGAAGTTCTCCCCGCTCTTCCGCTTCAATCCGATGGAAAATCTCCATAAATTCCTTGCCGGTAATGGATTCCTTTTCAATCAGAAATGCAGCGATTTCATCCAGTGCACGGCGATGTCCCAATAACAGTTCCTTTGCTTTGGCATAAGACTCTTTCAGGGTTCTCTTTACCACATCATCCACGCCGGAGGCAGTGATATCGGAACAGTTCAGAACCGTCCGTCCGGACAGATACTGACTTTCGATGGATTCCAGTCCCATCAAACCGAATTCCTCAGACATGCCGTACTGTGTTACCATGGCTCTCGCTATTTTGGTCGCCTTTTCAATGTCGTTGGCTGCACCGGTGGTTACCGTATTGAATACAATTTCCTCTGCGGCACGTCCTGCAAGGAACTGTACCAGCATGGCACGGATTTCAGCCTCTGTGTTCAGATACTTTTCCTCTTCCGGAACATTCATGACATAACCAAGGGCGCCCATAGTTCTGGGCACGATAGTAATCTTCTGAACCGGTTCTGCATCTTTCTGCAGGGCGCTGACCAGCGCATGACCCACTTCGTGATAGGACACGATACGCCGTTCCTCCTGACTGAGAATCCGGTCTTTCTTTTCCTTGCCCACCAGAACCACTTCTACGGATTCAAACAGATCTGCCTGACTGATGGCTTTCCGTCCGTGCTTCACCGCATTGATTGCAGCTTCATTGATCATATTGGCCAGATCGGAACCCACTGCACCGGAAGTTGCCAGAGCAATTGCATCCAGATCAACGGTTTCATCCATGGCGACATCCTTGGAATGCACTTTCAGAATATTGATACGGCCCTTCAGATCCGGTCTGTCCACGATAATCCGTCTGTCAAAACGACCGGGACGAAGCAGTGCCTTATCCAGAACCTCCGGACGGTTGGTTGCCGCCAGAATAAAAATACCCTTGGAAGTATCAAAACCATCCATTTCGGAAAGCAGCTGATTCAGTGTCTGCTCTCTTTCATCATTGCCCCCGATATTGCCGTCACGGCTTTTACCGATGGCATCAATTTCATCAATAAAAATAATACAGGGCGCGTTGTTCTGTGCCTGTTTGAACAGATCACGTACACGGGATGCACCGACACCCACAAACATCTCCACGAAATCGGAACCGGATAAAGAGAAAAACGGTACATGGGCTTCTCCTGCCACCGCCTTTGCCAGCAGAGTCTTTCCGGTACCGGGCGGGCCCACCAGAAGGGCACCTTTCGGTAATTTGGCGCCAATCTTCACGTAACGATCCGGATTGTGAAGGAAATCCACGATTTCCGTCAGGGATTCCTTGGCTTCGTCTTCACCGGCCACGTCCGCAAAGGTCACACCGGTTTCTTTCTGGATGTACATCTTGGCATTGGACTTGCCGACACCCATAACGCCTCCGCCTCCGGCTCTTTTCATAATGAACATCAGGAAAAACCAGAAAATCAGGATCGGTAAAATATAGATCAGCAGAAAATCCAGAATTGCCGAATTGGTATCGGGAATGCTGTCGCTGACATCCACTTTATACTGTTCCATCTTGTTATAAAAATCAGCATCGGCGGGAATACCTGCATAATAAACAATCTGTTTTGTATTGGCAGCATCCAGAAGCTTGCTGCTGGCTGATTCACTGATTCCGCTTTTGGAAGCTTCTTCCTGATAGATTTTTTTGGAAGCCTCCTTCGTCAGCTTGATTTCCAGTCTGCTGCTGCTGTTGTTTACATAAACCGACTCCACATCTCCGGCCTGCGCCAGCTCCATCAGTTTTGTATAGGAAATATTCTGATCATCCTTGTTTGTCATACTGCTGTATGCAGACATGACAAATAAGGTAAACATCACCGCAATCGCCAGAAGAAGAATCGTCTGACTGCTTTTCGGCAGTTTGCCATTGTCTTTTTTGTTGTTCTTATCGTCCATTTACACACTCCTAATGCTCTGTGATCATCCATATCACAGCAGATAAGGTTATTATAGATTTTCCTAAAAAATAAATCAAGACAATACACATAAATTTCAAAAAATCCGATTTTTACAATCTTTCTCCCGCCAAAAGTGCTACGATAAATCACATTAATGTGATACAAAGGGGAGCGTAAAGCGCGGAAATATCCGTTTGTATCATGGGAGCAGATCCGTTTGCTTCCAACATTGCTAATGTACATAAGGAGGGAAAACCATGCCAGTTAAATATGTTTTTGTAACCGGAGGTGTTGTATCCGGACTTGGAAAAGGTATTACTGCTGCTTCTCTGGGCCGTCTTCTGAAGGCAAGAGGTTATCATGTTACCATGCAGAAATTTGATCCCTATATCAATATTGATCCCGGCACCATGAATCCCATCCAGCACGGTGAGGTATTTGTAACCGAAGACGGTACCGAAACCGATCTGGACCTTGGACACTACGAACGTTTCATTGATGAGAATCTGAACAAATACTCCAATGTAACAACCGGTAAAGTATATTCTGCTGTTATTGAAAAAGAACGCCGCGGCGACTTCGGAGGAGGTACCGTTCAGGTCATTCCCCATATAACCAACGAAATTAAAGGCCGTTTTTATAGAAATTACAATTCAGACTGTAAAGAAAAAACAGAAATCGCCATCATCGAAATCGGCGGTACCGTCGGTGACATCGAAAGCCAGCCATTTCTGGAATCCATCCGTCAGTTCCAGTATGATGTCGGTAAGGAAAATGCCATTCTGATTCATGTTACTCTGATTCCATATCTGCGCTGTTCCGGAGAAATGAAAACCAAACCCACTCAGGCCAGTGTCAAAGCACTGCAGGGAATGGGTATTCAGCCGGATATTCTGGTCTGCCGTTCGGAACTTCCTCTGGATCAGAAGATAAAAGAAAAAATTGCAACTTTCTGCAACGTCCCTCCCCATCGTGTTCTTCAGAATCTGGATGTGGAAGTCCTTTACGAAGCGCCTCTTGCCATGGAAAAGGAACATCTGGCATCAGTTGTCTGCGAATGTCTCCATCTGGATTGCCCGGAACCGGATCTCGCTGAATGGACTGCCATGATCGATGCATGGAAGCATCCAGAAAACAAGGTACGCATTGCTCTGGTTGGTAAATACATTGCCCTTCATGATGCATATATCAGCGTTGTGGAAGCCCTGAAACACGCAGGCTGTTTCCATCATGCAGAAGTGGAAATCAAATGGGTGGATTCGGAAACCGTTACCGATGAAAATGCAGAGGAAATCCTCCATGATGTATCCGGTATTCTGGTTCCCGGCGGATTTGGCGACAGAGGTATCGAAGGAAAAATCTCCGCCATCCGATATGCCCGTGAAAAGAAAATACCGTTCCTTGGACTCTGCTTGGGCATGCAGCTTTCCATTGTGGAATTTGCAAGAAATGTTGTAGGCTATGCCGGAGCCCACAGTGCCGAACTGGATCCGAAAACCTCCCATCCCGTTATTCATCTTATGCCGGAGCAGGATGGAGTCACAGACATCGGCGGTACATTGAGACTGGGGGCTTACCCCTGTATTCTGGACAAAGACAGTCTGGCTTACCAGGTTTACGGTACGGACCGGATTTCTGAACGTCACAGACACCGCTATGAAGTCAATAATGACTATCGAAAAGTCCTGATAGAAAATGGCATGTCTCTCTGTGGAAAATCTCCTGACGGACGCATTGTGGAAATGTGCGAAATCAAGGATCACCCCTGGTTTATCGGAACACAGGCCCATCCGGAACTGAAGTCCCGTCCCAACCGCCCCCATCCCCTGTTCAGAGGATTTGTGGGCGCTGCATTAAGCTGCGGCAATTGACAGGTAATTGACAGGTAATCGACAATAACAAAGCAGTTCAAATCAATGCCGTCAAGGATCTGTTTCCCGAATCTGTTTGCCAGGCAATTCAGGATTCACTCGCGACTCTTGGCACGGGATTCAGGTCAGTTTTCGCAGATTTACTCCTTGCATGAAAAGAAGTTATAATAGCTTTACCTGACCCGTTATTGACAAAGAACTGCCTTACAATTAAAATAGAAACAATGAATAGAAGAGCCTGAGTGATTCATGCTCTTCTTCTTTATTGTACGCTAATCTGACAGAGGAGGTCTCAATATGACGCAGACGGAGAAACATACCAGAGGATATTCACATATAGAAAAGCATGAACACAGCCACAATCCGGAACAGAAGCATGAACACCATCACTCCGACACCGAGCGCACCAAGCGTGTGAACCGCATGGCCCGGATCATCGGACATGCCAATAAAGTCAAAAGCATGATTGCGGAAGACGCCGACTGTACGGATATTCTGATTCAGATGGCAGCTGTACGTGCCGCATTAACCAGTTTATCAAAACTGATTCTGGAAGAACATATCAATGAATGCATGACAGAAATGTCCGAGTTTGAAAGTATGGAAGACCGACAGGATCACATTGACGGTCTGATGGATGTCATCAACCAGTTTGTGAAGTAAATTTTTTTACAACTTTGGAAAATCCGCTGAATTATCTTCGGACAGATTTGCAGAGAAAAATTATCTGATAAAGACAGATTCATTGAAAAATGATTGAATGAAAGCGGATCGAATGAAAGAAGATAAAAACAGAAAAACAGAGAAAGAAACAGGGAAAGCGTATGTTAGGAACAATTGTCAACACCGGAACCATACTGGCCGGCAGTATTGCAGGCAGTATCTTAAAAAAAGGAATCAAAGAAGAATATCAGGGAGCACTATTCAATGCCATGGGACTGGCCGCTGCCGGTCTCGGAATCAATTCTGTTGTACAGAACATGCCAAAAAGCAATTTTCCGGTTCTGTTCATCATCAGTCTGGCTCTGGGCAGCCTGATTGGTACGATTCTGGATCTCAACGGAAAGTTTCAGCAGCTTTCTTCCCGTTTTTCTTTCGGGAAACTGGGTGAGGGACTGTCCACCGGTATTCTGCTGTACTGTATCGGCACCCTTTCTATTCTGGGACCCATCAACAGCGCACTGACCGGCGATAATACCTTTCTTTTCACCAATGCAACACTGGATCTGGTCACTTCCACCGTGCTTTCGGCCACCTATGGCATCGGCATGACGCTGGCTGCACCGGTGCTCTTCTGCTGGCAGGGATCCATCTTCCTTCTGGCGAAGATGCTTGGAAATTTCATGACTGCTGATATGATGACGGAAATTTCCATTGTGGGCGGTTTTCTGATCGCCAGCTCCGGTATCTCCATTCTGGGAATCAAGGACTGCAAAACGCTGAATATGCTGCCGTCTCTGATTATACCCGTTATCTGGTGCGCCGTTATGGCATTCTGAACAAATCACTGACTTTTTTTGGGAGACTGAAATATATCATCCCTGAAATTATTTTAGTGTTAATGCCCTTTCGGGCTGCAACATGGCTTTTGCGGTGGATTTATTTCAGTCTCCTCAGCTCATACCCTCCGGCAGCCGGATCCGATCATCCGTACTGCCGGAGTTTTTTGTGTTCTGCAGATATGGTTTTTCGTCTGAATATGGAAATACTGCCTGTATTTTATTTGCCGAGAACCGATGAAATCGTTCCCAACGGCATTTTCCGATTCTGATATTCTTTAAGCTCCATAAACTGGATTTTTTCTGTATCCGGTTTTCGGTCCGGATTCTTCATTTTGAAGAAACTTATCACCGGTTCCATCTGATCAATTTTCTTTCCGCGTAAATCTGCTTTTGCAGATTTTTTCAGAATCTGATTCATAAATTCCTTATATTCCTGAATCAGTACATCTCTGTCTTCCATACGATACGGATCCAGAATAAATGCAGAAAGATCATATGCCTTTTTTGTATCCAGCACCTTCACACTGTCCACATGCAGCTGGATATTACCATATCCGAAGGCCTTCGCTTTGCCTATGTTCATCCAGGATTTTCCATCCAGATGCAGGCTCCATAACAGCAGACCCAGTTCTTCTCTGCGCAGATTGTGAAAACGGACTTTTCCGCCGAAAACGGTGCCTTTTTCCAGGGCTTTGAATTTGATTGTATACTCTTTGTCCCTTTTATCCTCCGGCACATTGGAATACTCTTTATCACGCAGCCAGTATTGTTTGATTCCACGCAGCTGAAAAAAATCATCATTGTAGCTTTTTGCCCTGCCGCCTTCCGGCATCACGTAGTCACAACAGCTGGTGGGTTTGGGCTCTCCGAGAATCACATACTGGTCACCGGTCAGTTTTTTCTGTTCCTGAATCACCGCATCAGAAAAAGATACCCTGGATTTACAGCTTTCTGCGGCACCGGTTCTGCACTTTTCATTTTTTCCGGAATATCCGAAGATTGCCTTTGTAAAATCCAGACCTGCCTGCTGGTGTGCTTCTGGAAACCCTTCCCGGATAGTATGTTCATAAAACAGCCGCAATCTGGGTGTAAAACCGAAATACAGACGGCTTCCCTTCTGAATATAGAAAACCGGCCGCATATTTTCCTGACCGGGAGAAGGAAGATCAAATGCTTCCTGTCCTCCAAACTGCTTTAAGGTTGACTTCCGTTTATTGATATCTGCCTGAAAGGCTTTCAGATCCGCATCCGGGATTTCAATGGGAAATTGATAGGGAAGGGTTGTGTCTAACGTTTTCTTTTTTTCCATATCCACCTTCGGAATGATATAAATTGCCTTCTTTTCATTCATTTTCCCGGTACTGACTGCATATCCATCCTGTTTCAATACTCCGGGAGCATCCACACCTGTCACCTCTCTTCCGGACAGAGAAAACGAACAGGGCAATGCATACGGTTCATAGGATCTGTTCTCTTTTCCCTTGTAATGTACCTTGTCTCTTCTGTCCGTTTCCATCCGGAAAGGTCTGTTCAGCATATGCTGTGTAATAAATTCCGGATTCCTGTCATCATTTTTCTTCACGAAGAACGGATAGCGATACTTCTTTTTCTCTTTCTGCGACTTTTGGTATTCTTCTGCCAGCTTCCTTTCGCTCAGAACATAATAATTCATCACATCATCTGCATCCTCAGCGGACAGGACATCAATGCGGTCAATTTTCGTATCATAAATAAAATAACTGCCATCCTGATTCACCAGATATCCGGCACGCACCGATTTTAAAATGCTGATTCTCTGTTTTTTTCTGCCTGTTTCAACCGTAATCTGTCCCGCACCAAGGGTCTGATTATAGTATTTTCGATCAAGTCCGGAAGCCACATTCCGATACATCAGGGCGTAATCATCCACATCATCACAAACACCGGACAACGACAGAATCTGTGCATTGCTGCGGCAGAGTCCACGCACGGAGCTGCCGGGAATGGCCTCTTCCCCATAAGGAGTCCGCCAGAATTTTTCCTGACCATCATCAATCATAATCGGTGTCTTTGCCGTAATCGTATAGACGATTTCTCCTGACAGCAGTTCTTCTGAAATTGCATCATGCGGAACCGGTTTTTCCATATCGTACGGAATGACGTTTTGAGAAAAAGGGACAAAATTATAGGAAGCTCCAATGTAATTGGAAGACTCGTTATTGTTCCTGCCTCCATAACCGCCATAATTCCTGTTGCTTTTTCCATCGTAACCGCCATTTCCGCTATGATTTCCATTGCGGCTGCCGGAATACCCTCCGCGGTTTCCGGAATACCTGCTGCGGTTTCCTCTATCATTCTTCCCTGCCATAGTCATCCTCCTGCTGATTCAGATCCGCCAGTCTGGTCAGAACAATTCGGTTCTGCCCGTCCTCATCCTGTTCCAGATATTGATAAACCACTACTGTTTTCCAGGTATCCGTATGGGCAAGCCTGTACCTTCTCTCAATCCGTACAGCCTCTCTCCATGGCTGCCCGGTTTCCGAACCGGATGCCATTCCATCTGTTTCCAAACCGGATGTCATCTCAGTCATTTCCAAACCGGATGCTATTTCAACTGTCTTCGAATCCGATGGCTGCCTGTCTTCTTTCTGATCCTCAACCAGAATACCGTATCCCTCCTGAGGAAACACATGAAATTCCTTCTGTCTGCCAAAGAGTCTCGCTTCCATACACTCGTTCCAGTCAGAAGCCGTAAGCGTCTCTGCTTTACAGAGTTTACATTCGCTGAATCGATACAAAAGCGCATAATCAAATGATTGGATTTCCCTTTTTATTACCGCTTCCGGATTCTTTTCTCTCGTTACTTTATATTTCATTCTGCTTTTTCTCCTGAATAACAAACTTATCTCGGTGAAAGTAAAACCTCTGCCTGAGATAAACGACCCGCAGGTATCGATTGGAGGTGTCGATTGGAATCGTATGGCTGTACCTGCTATCCCTTTGAGATTTTCAGTTTCTGCAGACAGTCATGAATGATTTGTTCTGCCCCTTTCATCTCCTGTTTTTCCCAGTTGATCAATACAGTTTCCTCTCCCCTGCGGATTTCAATATCGATTACATGAATGAAGCCTTTTCCCACACTGTATCCGCTGCCCAGATTCATCAGTCCGGCAGCCAGATCCCGCAGGGCCAGCAACAGAAGACCTGCCGCCGCATCTGCATGCTCAGATTCCAGTATGGAAATCTCCATAGTCAGGCTTCCATGCACATTTTTCTCCGCAAACAGACTCCCATGGATGACACCGCCGGTAAATTTGTCGATATGAATCCGGTGCTGCAGATCAGCGGCCTCATTATCCTTCTGATTTCCAACCACCGTATCTTTTACCGAAATCCGTCCGGATGCACCGAAATTTCTTCCTTTTCCTGTGTATCCGAAGATTTCCTTTAGCAGTGACGATTTTCCCAGATTCCCCGCAATAAAGGTCATGCGGTTTCTCAGACTTCCTTTCAGAGAACTGCCGGGAATAATGAAATCGCCTCCGGCATTCCGCATATTGACGCTGTCCGGAGCATCTTTTCCAAAGGCATCTGCGGAAATTCCCTTCACCAGAAGATTTCCTTCTGTCCGGGCTGTGACGGTAAAGGTATACGCAGCACCGAATCTGTTTCCTGCACACAGTCTGCCTGCAATGGACTGATAGGCTGCAGCCGGCAACTCATCTTCTTCTGCCCATTCTTTCCGGGAATCCGGGTCTGTCATATCAAATTCCTTAAACAGGATTTCTTTCAGCTGAATGTATCCGCTGCCATTGGTCTTCTGTCCGCCGATCTGTATATGTTCTGCCTTTAATTCCCTGAAAATCTGCTCCAGAACTTCCCGATCCCCGACATCTTCCATTCGGTACAGGTACACATCAAAAGAAAATTCTGCACCGGCTCCGATGTATTCTGTTTCAAATTTCTGACCTGCGGACACACCGCTTCCTTCTTTTTCCTTTGCAAAGACAGAACCGGTTCCGGGATCGATGGCCACTCTGGGCCGCAGCTCCATTTTCACAGTATCCATCTTAAATCTGCCATCACTGACTTTCACTCTGCCGGCAAAATCATTGGCATTGGTATTCTCCTCAAAATGTGATGCACCAAAGAGTCGTTCCGTATCCGCTCTTCTGATTTTAGCCGATACATTCCGCAATACACCGGCGATACCGGATGACTGAATAAAAGGTTCCCGATCCACCGGGTGGAGAAGCACTTCCTCCTTCCCGCCCATGGCACTTCCGATATGCAAAGGAGAACTGCATCTGGCAGAAACCACATATTTATCCACATATTGATAGTGAAACGCCATACCTTACTCCTTTCCCGCAAAACGAAGCACATCCATCAGTAATTTCTGTCTGTACTCCCACTCATCTTTCTCAGTAAAAAACGCAGAAATCGCAACACCCATCACCTTCTTATCCCGGGTAAATGGATGGTCTTCTCCAAACAGAATCCAGTTCAGATCATTGTCTTTGTCAAGAATGAAATCCACCGTATCCTTCAGCTTTTTCAGAGAAGCTTTCCTTTTGTGAATATTCTGTTTTCCTTCTTTTTCCGCTGCATGATCAAAATAATTTTTCAGAATACTCTCTGCAGCAGCCTGATCATATCGGTTTCTTGTCAGAATCCCCTCCACAATTCCCAGCTGACTGGAGGAAATATCTTCTGCATCAAAGGGATGCTGAACCACATATTCCTCAGATTTTCTCCGAAGCATTGTCCGGTAATAGCCATTGGCTGCCTGACACAGGGCATTCCACTCATCGGGATCCTGCTTCATGGCTTCCAGATCCACCGCCTCCTGTTCGGAAAAAGAAAAATCACATTTTTGTTTCCCGCAAATGGTATCATATCCTTTCAGAAACAGAATCCGGCCAAAGCCTTCATTTCTGCGGATACCGATACCTTCCTCACAGACAGCTTTCATCCGTTCTGCAGTCAGTGTACCTTTAAAACGAAGAAGAAATACACTGCCTGCCTCATACATGGGCACAGAAGGAAGTCTGGTTCTCCAGGTCCGGTTATATCCTTTGACCTGTCTTATGGAAGTTGCTGCCTTTTCCACAACCAGATCTTCTACTCCCAGCTTTTCCCTCAGCTCCGTTTCATGGATTCCGACGTATTCCCCGTTGTCACCGCGCATGGTCATGGGAGACAGAAGCATCATATAACAGCTGTTCTCTGCATCGTAAAAATCCGGTGTATACGGAAATGCCTCTGTAAAACCGGCTGAAATCACCTGACATTTTCCCATTCCGGAGGAACGGCCGCTTCCCAGATAGAGGATGGTACCCTCCGTAAGAAATTCAGCAATTATCTGCTCCATATTCACACATTTTTCCACTGTGGCGTTTTTCCTCGGAATTGCACACGTTTCCACGAGACTGTTTTCCTCCGGGCTGCTTTCTTCCAGAATTACATAGCCTTCAAAAATCTGTCCTGCCGCAATGTACTCTTCCCGAAAAACATTGGTTTTTTCCGATCCTCTGGGATTCAGCATGATCTTCAGGTCGGAACCGGTTTCAACGGAATCGTAATGGATCCATCCATCTTCCAGATAACAGTACCGCCCCACTGCGGCACGTTTTCTGCCCTCCGTATCCTCCATCTGAAAAATACTGTATATCTCCTTCTTGTCTGCAATACGTTTGTCCTCATAAAAACCCATGGGTGAAGGAATCAATGTGCGGTCTTCCGCTGCCGGGTAAGCATTCAGAAACCGGATTCCATTGGAAAACAGAAGGGATTTCCATCTATCCAGTTCCCCCGCCGATGCCAGACGACTGATCACCAGACCTCTGACCGCGCTTCCCGGAATGTGGTACAGGGTACTGGTCTGTCCCATCTGGCTGGTGTCATCATCCGCAATACGAAGCGGTTCCAGATTTTTTATTCTGTATTTATAATATTTTGCCATTTCATCCACCTCAGTCCATGACTTCTATCTTCACTTTTCCAAAACCACGATTCCGCATGGTACCGATCCATTTGATCAGAGGAAGAACTTCCCGGATAATTCTCTCATTCTCCCTGCTGCAGTGAACCTCACTGTAAAACACCAGTCCGTGATTCACGCATCTGGCCATCCGGAGCGAACCGTTTTTCACCACACCGGATCCATCGGGATCCATGGCAGTAAATATCCTGAGATTCGTCAGTGACTCCAGAATCAGTTCCGGTTTCCTGCCGATTTCCTGCCGCATGGCGTGTTTCAGATTCGGTGAAAGGGTAAAATCTTCAAACACCGCCTTTTTCTCAAAGGAGCCATCATCCCCGGAAAATCCGCAGATCCGATTGGAAATGGAATGTACCTCGGATTGAGCAGATGTTTTTCTGATTGCGTTTCCGACTTCTTCCCTGTCCATATTTTTCATTTCGTACTCCCAGGACAGATACCGCTCCAGCTCTTCCCTGAAAACACCTTTAAATGTGGTCCCTTTCAGATATGGAAATCCGTCTGCATCATGAAGTACGGAAATATCTTCACCTCCGGGTATGCTCATGCCGTTTCCGAAAATAGTATCCGATTGCAGTTTCATCTTCAGTTTCATGACCTAATCCTCCTCCACCAGCAAAAATGTATCCATCACTTCAATGGCATCAAACAGAGCCGACCGCTTCTTCCCATCCAATGTTTCGATAAACAGTTTTCTCTCCAATGATTTCCCGGATCCGATTTCCAGTTTTTCGTAATCCATTTCCTGATAAATTCCCTGGAATCCATGAACCAGCAGTTTTTCCATATTGTGATACCGCAGATAATACAGGGCTGCGTTTTCTCCTCTTTTCAAAGCGGAACGCAGTTCTTTCAATGCACCGGATGCGTAAAAATCCTTTTCCGGAGATTTCAGAATCCGCTTCATCAGTTTCCGGAGATTACCATACTGACGTACCGGTTCTTTCTGATTTACTTCTTCCGAAGCCTTTACAATATAAGGACGCATCTCCAGATTTTTCTTATCTTCATCGGTAAGATACATTTTTCTGGTGTCCTCCAGCGTGTCCTGAATCTCTCCGAATTCAATATGCCAGTCAATGGCTGAAACCGATGATCCATTATCCTCAGGACTCAGAGACGCACCGAACTTTTTCGCGTTACTGCAGAGAGCCTCCGCCAGTTCATAGGCACGATAGAAAGGATATTTCTGATGAACCAGAGCCACACCGGCACAGGCATGGCAGGTATCCGGCAGATTTTCCAGAAAAATTCTGGCACACTCGATACCAATCCTTCCTTCGGTTACAAAACAGACATCATCCCCTTCGGTGATAATCCTTCGAACGGGGAAATATCGCTTTATATCTGTTTTTTTATCTGCAATCTTATCTGTTTTTTTCGCTTTCCTCTCGAACTTCAGATCCAGAGAAAGATTTTCTTCTGCCATTTCTGTCTTTAAAAATGCTGCAACTTCACGATTCATAGCCTTAAAGGCAGACATGAAATCCACTGCAATCTGTCCGGAATACTCCTGCATCTCTGTACGGTAGGTCTCCCAGTCAGAAAATGAGTCGGCAAAATCCTGAATCTTCTTTCCCATACCATTCCCATCAATATGAATCACAGCAATAAAAGCCGACTCCCCTTTGCTGCCGCCCAGATTTCTGAAGGCCGTGGCCAGTGCATAGTCCTCAGGAACATCGAATTTCCGCTTTTCGTTCTTCCGCTTCTCATTCGTATCGCTGTCTTTTTCATTGGAACTGCAAACCCGGACCGGCTTTCCGGTATTTGGATCCATCCGCTCGATACCGAATGAGCCCTGATGAAACGAGGCTTTTCGAAGAGCCTTTTTATGCTCCAGTTTTTTCTTCAATTCCTTAATATAATCTGCCGGTTTCATCCGATCATGATTTCCTGTATCAGCAGATTTTACATCTGATTTTTCAACTTCCATTTCCGTTTTTCCGATATTTCCGATCTGGACATCCGAAATAATTGCTTCTGTATCCGGATATTCTGTATTTCCGGTTTGGGTATCCGAATTATTTGCTTCTGTATCCGGATAAGGTATCGTAGCTGCAAATAACTCAATATCCGGATAATCCCGGATTACCTGCTCCGTTACCATCGCAGTTACCTGTTTTGCCTGTTTTTCATCGGGAAAAACCATAATCGTATGACCGCCCCCGGCATAAACCAGATTGTCCTCCATCCGAAACAACCGGACATTATTTACCACAGATTCAATGTATTTCCCACTGGTAATTCTGGCAATGGTATCGGAATTGTAAATATTCTCACTGAGTACATTACTGGAAAATATGTATTTCTGCTTCTGCGAAACCTCTAATATTGTCAGATATCTGTCCATACCTCTCACCTCTCTCAAATCGGATTGCTCCCTTTGGAAACCATATTGCATCTGCTGTCGATTCCAGAGGATTTTAACGATTGTAATATTGCTTTAACTATAAATGGTGCGAACGGAAAAGTCAATATTAAAAGTGTTATTTATGTTATTTTTATGTAATTTATGTTATTTTATCGTTATTATTTCAATAATATATGTTAATGTAATGTTAATAACATTTCTTTGACGAATGGAATTTTTTCTGTTATAATCTTTGTTATTCAGGAAAACAAATCTGGTACATCGAATCATAATTAACCAGTCATATCACTTACCTGATTTTTATCATTCGATGTGCCGTTTACAATGAAAATAAATAATGAATACAATTCGATTAACCATATAGAAAACAGAAATGAATATTGGAAAGAGGTGAATTCCCGCATGTCTGCTATATTATCCTTTCGTCTGAAACTGAAAAAACATATTAAAAAATCAGATATCCAGTCACTCATAAACCAATGGTTAGGCGAAAGCCCCTATTATGACTTTGAAGACACCCCTGTTTTTCCGGAAGAACAGGAAAGTATTTCCACATCTGACACCCCCAACAATCATGTACTCCTGAAACACTGTGAATACCATAATCCGGCAGATCAGACGGACTATCTTGCCTTCCGTATCGACAACATCGATACCGGAAATCTGTTCTGGAAGGCAGATGTCATCCACTCTGCATCCACCGACAAAGGGAATTACGTATTGATTCAGCTGAATCGAGCTATCCACAACATGAAACAGACAGCCAACTGTTCCGTACAGATCAAGCTGCCGGGCATTATCAATCTGTTATTTGAAAATGATATGATCGACCCGGAATACCAGCTGCCCCTGAATCAGATTCTTCCCATCGGGCAAATGACCGATGGGGAACAGCGCATTCTGCAGTCCGCCATTTGCTCCGACCAGCGGCTGGAACTGCCGATTTTATACATGTATTCCGATGACTGTTCCCGGCATACCGATGCCCTCAAAGCCGGTATTCCCCAGTTATTCTCCCAGGTCTGCCATGTCTATACGGCAGAATCCGAAGAAGAAAATGCTCTGTGGAACACTTTGAGCGGAGACACCGACACCCATAAGCGACTCGTCATCTGGCATCCCTTCATCCGACTGAAAAACCAGCTTCCATTAGATACACCCATGGATGATCTGCAGATCTACCGCTACGTGATTATGATGCTTCAATCCTGTCAGGAATGCCTCACATTTACCTATCCCGGCTGGGACAGCATCTATCAGCTGCAAAACACCGCCCCGACCACAGAAACCAGTTCCTACTACATCCGCATGACCGAAGAACTGGCCAACCGTATCCAGAATCAGAGAAAGAAACTGAATATCACCCAGGGAGAACTGGCCGACGCCATCGGAGTATCCAAGATGCTGATCTCCCGACTGGAACGACTGCAGACCATCAAGGTCAAACGGGAATTAATTCACTCCATTGAAACCGCCCTGAACCTTCCGAAAGATGAATTGCTGAAATCGGGGGCAGCAGGAATGAAGCCGCCGGAATCAGCAGCAAACGAAACAATCTTTGCAGACGCAGCAAACCTTGCAGGAACAAAGACAAATGAAAGAAATATTGTCGACTCAAAAAGCATCGAATCAAATGCTGCACCATCAAAGGAAATCGAAAGTACTGCTTCGAGACCGCCCAGATTCTGCCGAAAATGCGGCACCCCTCTCACTCCGGACAGCATCTTCTGCCACTGGTGCGGAACAAAAATTGCGGAGTAAGAGCTGCGGAAGATAAAATGCAGAAAAAAGGTAATTGATTCAGATTAGCAGAAGAAAAGCCTAATCAATGCAATCAATGAGAAATTCAACAATAAAAACTGAAGATAGTGCTTATAAAAAAGAAAAGTACTGCCCCACCTGTGTTTTTATACACAAGAACGGCGGTACTTTTTTCTGTTTTCCGGGATTTTATGGGCTTTGGATATTTCTGCACTTCATGGAACATTTTTAGCCAAAATTCATCTATTTTTTTAGATCTTCTAGGCTTTTTTGGTTATTTCCCTGTCATTTCACCTTCTTTTGACCATTTTCCAGCTTTCAGACTGCATCTTACCCCAGATTTTCATTGATGTCCGGATGATTTTGGATATCTCTGATCTTAATCGGGCTTTTTAGCCAAAGCGACTCTTTTCATGACGATGCCCTGTCGGGCTTTGGCTACATTTCTACGGCGAGATCCATTGTTTTGGTTAAGGTAATGCTTCAAAGTGTCAATGCCCTGTCGGGCTTTACCTGCATTTCTACAACAGTTAGAGGCGGGTATGACTTCATCACAAAACGGTGTGTCAATGCCCTGTCGGGCTTTACCTGCATTTCTACGATGGTGAGAGAATTAAAGCCGACACATGGTATTTCCTGGTGTCAATGCCCTGTCGGGCTTTACCTGCATTTCTACGTAATTATGGATGGCATTGCTCCTACAGAAGAAGAGGGTGTCAATGCCCTGTCGGGCTTTACCTGCATTTCTACCCTGCCTTGCAGTAGCCCGCATAAACACTGGGCTACTGAAGGCGTTTTTGCATATAATTATCAGAATATTCTGATAATAAGCATTTTTAGGCCATTTTTTTGAGTTGGCTTCTTGTTCTTCTGTTAATATAGAATTTCTATATCTTTTGTACGAAGAAATTATTAATAGTTTACCATACCAATTTTCTACCCACAAGAGATTTTTCTTTTATCATTTAAACTCTTGCTTTCTTCTGTTTTCGTGTCGTCTTTTTTCTTCATATTACTACACGGATGAAATTTATACTTCAGATACATTTTCGGTCTAAATAGTTTTATTCCTCCGGCAGATTCTTCGTTCTGTTTTTTATGCAGAGCCACGACTGCTTTCCGTTTTCATCAATGCCACAGTATCTTACTCTGACTTTGTCTCCTTTTGAAAAAACGTTATCCAGCTTTTTGGTTTTCTCGTCACAGAAAATCACACTGCCTGCTTTTAGATTAATTGTTTTATTAATGGTAGAACAGTAAATATCCGCTATTTTCATTCCGCTTTTCAATTGTTTTACTTCGCCTTCATATTCCGTTCCCGGTTTAAGGGCCATCATCGGCTTCGCTTTATCGAATTTAGCAGGATCTTCTGCTTTTTTTGCTTCCTGAAAAGTTTTTCCATCATAAATACTTTCCCGGTTTCTGTTTGTTTGATTTCCCCGGTTCTTATTTCCTTGATAGTTATTACCTTTCCAGTTCTGATTTCCTCCAGATTTATTTCTTACCAAACAATCTGTAAGTGTAATATCTTTATCTAACGGTTCAGGAAGTGTTTTTAATGAATCAGGATTTTTACGATTATTTGAAAACCAATCAAAAATCTTATCGCTTCCATCTTTATACGGATATGTAACCGGTACATTATCCGGAATAGCTGATGCATCACACATTTTCAGTAGATTGCAGATTATATCATCTGTTTCTGTAAAAGGACATTCTACTATTTCCGATACAGATGTTTTTTTCAGATTGATGTTCAATCCATCATCCGATGCTTCAAGCTGACGAATGACTTTCTCTGTTACGACCATTTTTACACTTCCGTATCCAAGCGGTTTCGCATGGCCCAGCTTATGCTGTCTCGCACTGTCCGAAGTATTTTCTCCAAGAGTAATTACCCAGATCAGATTCTGAAGCTGTTCTTCTGTCACTTCATCAAAATAAACTTTGAATTCAAATGATCCGTTGACTGCTTCCATCGTAGAATTCATTCTGTTCTTTTCTGCTTCCGGTGCAAGGGGATGATGCCAGTACATCTTACGTCCACGGGGAGTCGATTCTCCCAAATCATAATATTCTGTATGTGAATTATCCTTATTATTGGGCTTCTGATTCTTTCCATTCTGTTTTTCATCAGCAACCTTAATACCGTAAAAATCAAAATTCCAATATGTTGCGTTTTCTTCCGGTTTTCTCAGATAGAATTCAAATGCTGAGGTACGAGGTTGTCCAAGAATCTGAAGGGTGTGTGTTTCAAATTCCGGTGCAGTGGTCATGGCTGCATCTGTAAAACGAACGCGACCTTTCAGCCCTTTATCTTCCACTGTTCCAAAAAGGAGACAGGCCGGACACAGCTTATCCGTGTTTCTGCAGGGCGCATGATCTCCCATAATGTCTTTCCATTTCCGTCTCTGGGCAATTCTGCCGATGGATGAATTGGAAAGATACACCAGTGTTTCTTCTCCCCTTTGTACTGTAAAATAGTACACGGGAACCAGATTGTCTCCTCCTTTTTTTGCTCTCTCCAATGCATCATAAAGATTATTCCGTGGAATTTTATTGGCATTTTTTGCCTCATTCTTATCCACTTTTCCATCCTCTTTTCTGTCTTTAAAAAGAGCTGTTTTTAAAGCTTCATAGGGTTCCTCATTGCGTTTCTGATCTCTGTTTCCATGTTCATCGCAATAATCCCATGAGAAAACAACACTGTTTTTGGTCAGATATGCAATATGATAATCATCTTTCCTGACCGGAATATTATACTGAAGCCATCCTCTGTTTTTTACATACGTTCCATTTTTGGGAAGTATATTCCCATTTTCATCGCGAATCGGATTTATTTTATCTTCCCTGACATATACTGCTTTTTCTTTATCCGCATATGCACTGTACAATACCCAATGTCTCTCATCACTGCCTTCCGTAATCGGTTCATAGGCCAGCAGGCCTCTTTTTCTCAGGGAACCAAATGTCGGCACACGCTGGCTAATCCGCTTATCATCCAATAAAAAAGGAATGCAACTATCTGTGACCGTTTCATAAATGCTGCGTATCATTCCCCGCAATTCACTTCCCGGAATAATCGGCTCTGACACGGAAGGATTTTTCAATGAAGGAATCTGTAAAAAACTGTACTCTTTATGAAGGAATCTTTTCAACTCTTCACTGGGACGTGAAATATAACGCTGTTCTTTGCAATCGTAATACTTTGGATGTGCACCATCCGGGATAATCAGCGGTGTTTTTGTATCCAGTTTCACTGTCAGCCATCCGCTTATAAGCGAATTTTCCCCACGGTAAACATGTTCCCTGGAAGTACGCTGTTTTTCTGTCACATAACCAAAGGGAACAAAATTATATGTATTTACAAATTTAGCCATTCTGCTTCTCTTCCTTTACATACAAGAATCCACACAAACGATAATCTTTTATTTTTGCCATACCATATTCATCATAATCTATATAAGCAATGATTTTTGAACAGTTATCCTCTCTGCTGATCGGTAGTTTATATTTTCCTCCAACAGTTGTATACAAAATCAGGTTTCCATAAGTATCTGTTGGGAATCCATCCTGTTCCATTTTCGCAGTATTGATATCCAGGGTCTGATACTGTATCATATAATAATCTTTTTCCAGATTTTCTTCTGATGCCAGTCTCCACTGAAAATCCTCTCCCATACGGCTGCGACAATAATACAATTCTTTATTTTCTGAAAAAATGCGCAGTTCCAAAAGCTGTTTCACATGCAATTCTGATAATTCATTTTCCAGAGCATGTCCTGCACAGAAAGAATCTGTACTGTATGCAAGAAATAATTCATTCTCTGAATGATATCGCTGCAGCTTTGCTGATAATTCTTCTTCCTTTATTGTACCGCTTTCCTTCATCCATACATACGTACTCATGCTTTTACCTCCAGAAAATGACTATTCTGTGATTTCAGTTCGGCGGTTTTATCCTGACCATTAACAGTAAGATGCTCAATTTCACATCTTCCCCGTCCAACTCCGGACTCCCCTCCAAATGTCATCAAACCAAGGTCCAGATCAATCAAGGCAGTCGCCAATAGCTGCTTCTGCAATGTAGTAATTTCAGACGCTTTCACTACAATTTCCAGAGTACCTCTTCCCCCCTGCCAAAGCTGGTTTGTATAAAGAGCTGTATTCCTTGGAGACTGTGTAAAACGTTCCACAGCATTTCTGGTCATTGAATATGCTTTTCCTCCTGTAATTTCCGTTTCATTGAAACGAATTCTGGAACGAACATGCTCTCCTTCTTTTTTCGCTTTTCCGAAAAGAAGATTTAAAGCTTCTGTCTTTCCCCCTTTTGTTCTCTCCAGACCAGACTGTCTCATCAGAGCAAGCATGTGATGCCGAAATACACCTGCCCACGAAGTTCCGGGAATAACCGGTTTGTTCTCGCTGTTTTTTAATGGAAGAGAATCCGGAACACTTCCATCTTCCATATATTCCATACGGGCAGTATTCACTCTTACAGTAAAACTTCCCTTCATTACCAGTTCGGCAACAATCCGAATATTCTTCTGATTTTCATTTCCAGCCTGAACAGATTCCGCATCCGAAAAAGCATCGGCGGAAAATGGGTCAAACATAAGCCAGGTTTGAATTTCGGAAGGAAAATCAAATTTCTTTCTACGTACATCCACACTCATACTGCCGTAGCCACGGGTTGTTCTTGCTCCCAATAAAAGTCCCTGTGCGACAATCATTTTTACAAGAGGATCCAGTCCGTTTTCGATCTCCTTCTGATAACTTTTCTCAGTGCCTGTCCATTCCAGAACTGCATAATAGCTTTTTTCAGTTTCTACAACCTGAAAATCATATTTGTTTCCGGTAATCGTAATTCCCCATTCATCAATTCCGATCCCATCACGAATAGAAATAATAAAATCTTTTTCCTTCGCATCCGGAGAAACTACGGCATCACTGACAATCACATGACTGTTCTCTAGGATTTCCCCATCAATATATCCAAATAGACTATCCACATCATTCTTCGATACAGAAGACATTTTCCCATACTGTTCCCTTAAAACTCCTGCAAGACTGGAACCTGGTATAAACGGAAATCCTCTTCCATCAATCATAAGATCACTGTCACTCTCTTCAGATTCTCCATTGCCTATACGGAGAGGAGACTTCTGAGTTAATTTTAACTGATAATATACTTTTTTCATCATACTCCCCTACCTTTCTTTCCTATAATGCTGTGCATGTAACAGAATCTCCAATGGAAGTTTCCATTTTTTCATTAAAATATTCTCTGCTGTCTGATTTTTTTCCACAGCTTCCCAAAGTCCGGTTTCCGACTGGAGTATCTTTTTCAATATTCTTTTTTTCGAAGAATCCGTATCTTCTGATTTCTTTTTCCCGGAAGATTTTTCTTCATCTAAAGACATTTTCCCATATATGGATTCCAGAAAACGTGTACTGTCTTCCCGTTTGCTGGTTACCTTTTCACTGCTTACATCGCTTTCTTTCATACCATTAATCAAATTTTGGAGATCCTCATAAGAATCTGCTTCGGAAAGCATCAGTCGAAGTCTGGCGATCGGCAGGTTTGCAGGCATTTCATCCAGATGATCAAGGGCATAACGCTGCATGGTTTCGATACCGGTCAATACCAGAAGTTCTGTATAGATTTTATCTTTACGGTCCTGCTTATTATCTGCTTCAACCCGATCGATTTCTCCTGCTCTCACTTTCGTAATATTCATCAGCTTTTCCCTGGTGGTAATACGGCAGACTCCCATTCCTTCCTGTGAAAAGCCGCCTATTATTATTTCTTCAGGAAGTGTTTCTCCGTTCGACTTAAAACAATAGATGCTGCCTGCTTTTACTGCAGGTATCTGAGGTTTCTGAAGCTGCCAGACAGACTGATATCCACCTATTGTATGATAACGGCAATAATCAATACAATGTTCCGGATGATCAGAAGATAATGCGAGTTTATCCGCAATTGCAGACCGAATATCTCCACTGTCTGTTGTGTATGCACCATTCTTCGAATATATCAGATCCGATTTCAGAATCACATATACTACTTCCTCTTTTTGAGTTTTCACTGTATTCTGTGTTTTTTTCCCGCCTTTAACTATTTCCTTCAATGAACATGCCGCATACTGAGCACTTCTGCTTCGCCCAAAACGCAATGATGCTGTTTTCAGGCAGAGAGTGATCAGATTTTCCATATATTTCGGACATGTCACAGTTCCTCCATAAATCATACCTGCATCAATGGAGTCCTGCATATACAATGAATTTTGAGAGTCTTCTGCAAAGTCTGCCGTTTTTCTGTTTATACTGTTATGATATACCGTATGGATCTCAGGTTCTGCCACAAAATAGACCTGCTCGCGGGTTTCTTTCTCTTCAACTACTGCGGCAAATGAACCATCCATCGTCTTCGGCTTCATCGTTTTCCAATTATCTGTTTCTTCCACAAGATGATTGATTTTACGGTTTTCATTATTTTTCAGCTTAACCAGCATCATGGGAACAGGATCCGAGATGGCACCTTCAATAACCGGTGTTAATGCAGACCATCTGACTGTTCCATTTAAAAAAAGATTGTTAAATGTTTCGTCAGAAGCATTTCCTGCCTTCAGATAGTTTCCTGCCATACAGCCAATCACACTGCGAGCAGGAATAGCAGTGTTCAATTCATCACATCCAGGTAAAGTCACCGGTGAATCCAGCGTGATTGTATAAGAAATCACACATTGATCCGAATTGTACTCCTCCAAATTGGTGTGATGTTCTGTATTTTTGTTTTCTACATCCTGAATTTCCTGTTTCAATAATTTATTATTCTGTTTGTTTTGTTTATCCTCTTTCTTTCCGCAGATGGTTATCCGAACATTGCCCAGCCCCCTGTTTCGGTTTGTTCCAATATGACGTGTAGCTTTACAGCATGCATCAAATAAATCTATCAACGCAGAATTGTCTGTTTCAAGAAAGAATGGTGCCTGAAAACACATCTCCTTCTTTTCTTCCGGCTCAAGTGGATCATAATGACTGATTACTCTGGTAAAACGCAGTGAATTATCCACTTTTACACCATCTTCAAGTCTTGTCTGACCACGCACTGTTGTAAATAACCGTTCAATATTGGAAGAATGAGCTGCTGCTTTTACAACTGAAGGAACTTCACTTTGCAAATATTTTCTTATCGACGCTGCACCTTCAATCACAGCATTTTCAATAAAAAAACAGCCTTCCTGTCCAAATGCATCACCAAAAAGAGAATCAATATTTTTCTGAGAAGCCTCCGGATATCCCATCTTCTGAAGATCGCATGCAGCCTGTCTTAAACAACCTTTTATTCTTCTGGAAGGAATATAAGGAAGTCCCACTGCATCCATACATACATCTGTATCAATAGAATTGCCGACGCTCTCACCGTTTCCCGCACACAGATCGGAGCGAAGCCTGATTTCCAAATATTCCATTTATTTCCCCTCCTCAAACCATAAATCATATATCTCTGAAAGATCATAAATCATTTTCAGCTGTTTTTCTGTGCTTCCAAATTCTTTGTTTAACTGTTTTTCTAATCCCTTATGGTGACCAAGGATACGGGGCAGTTCTTTCTCCGCTTCCGTCCGGCTGTATTCCAATTCACTGCCAATTTTCTTGATGTCTGATCTGGATACATGATATTCCTGCAAAAGCTGTGCAAGACGGATCAGCTGATCATAATGGAATTTATTTTTGGGGTTTCCTCCCGTCACCAGCCAGGGACGTGCCATACAGTCCTTAGTTCCCTGATGTTCACGAATATCCATCAGATTTCCACCGATTCCACTGTGAATATAATGAAAATCCATCCAACTTTCTTCTACTGTTTCATTGACTTTGTGAACCTTCTGTTTGGCTCCGTCGTCACATGCCTGTTCCGCCATGGAATATGCCCTTGCAAAAGGATAATGTCCATGGAAAATACAGATGCCGGCACAGGAACTGTATGCCCATGAAGAATTATGACGTTCCTGATAGGTCTGTACAGACTTCAGATATGCCTGAACATAATCCATTACAAATCTTGCATTACAGATAAAAGTCATATCATCACCATCTGATATGATTTTCCGATAAGAGAATGCACTTTCTTTAAACCGTGATCCATACTTTTTCCTCAGATTCTCACGGCATTTGTCCATTGCCTGCAAACCTTCTATATTAAATGCGTTGTCCGTATCCACGGTAAATTTTCTCATTTGCCGAACACATTCTGTATAGTCTGTTTTATTCCCCAGCATAGAAGAAATCTTACTTCCCATATTATTTCCGTCTGCATGAACAACAGCGAGTAAACTTTCTTCGCCCCGTTTTGTCACCATATCATCCAGGAATTTAACACTGCTTTTCGGATTGTTTTTCAATTCTTCATCGCGAATATCCCGTCCCTTTTTTCGTTTTTGATAATTCTCTTCTGTTAAACGAACCGATCCATCCTTATATTTTACAACACGGGAATACGGCTGAAAACTGTTTCGATCCATCATGGAGAAAGGAAGAATAAAAGAACTCTGTCCGGAAACCATACGATTCTTTTCCCGATCTGATTCTTCCATGAGTTTTTTGTAATCTGCCTTATAATCACCAGTATATTCACAGAAAACCGCCATAGGAATCATACCCGGATAATTTTCCATAAGGTAACGTGAAAATCTTTGGTTCACTTTCAGGTAACTATCCTTGCTGTCGTACAGAACCGTATCGTTTCCTCCCCCGCGGAAAAGCTCTACCATATTCAGTTTTCCTTCATCGAAACCTTCTTTTACTTTTTTCATGTCGAATTCTTCTGCATCTTTCTGAGTGGAAACCGTTTCGACCATCAGCCCTTCATCTCTGGCCTGCTCGAATAAAATATCCCAGCTTTTACTGATGTGATCTGAGGCTCCTACTATTTCAAGAATGCGATTAGATCGAAATATGTAATCCTGCTTGGAACGAATTGTATACATCGCAAGTACATATCCTTTTTCTGCAGCATTTTCCATAATTCATTTTTCCTTCCTATAATTTCAAGCCCAAAATCAATGATTTTACAGGCTTTTCTTTTTTTTATTACTTCTATCAAGAAATCTACAAGTGTATAACAGTCATTGTACAGTACTGCATTTTACAACAGTTCCTGTTATTCAAAATATTTGCCATGATGCAGATAGATTTCTCCATATTTCACGCTTTCAAAATCCTGAAAACATCCGTCTCTCAATTTCTAAACTCTTAGTACAGTTTAGCATATTTTTACAATTTAAACAGCTATTTCAATAATTTTTTTAAAAAAGTGAAATTTTTTAGAATCTATAAGCCGAGGAATTAGGGAAAAACTTGTGAACTGACACATTCACTTTAAGCGTAATTCCGAAGAATATTTTTTGCTAACAAGGCAACCGAAAGAGTCGATGCAGTGACATCTTCGATTGAAGTCAACAAAACTCAGTGGAAAAACAGACACGGAATTATGTTGAAAAATATATGACGAATCCGAAGCGATAAAAAATGCCCTGTCGGGCTTTGTCCTCATTTCTACATGAAAGACTTTTTTAAAGCATTAATTATTGTTGCAGTGTGTCAATGCCCTGTCGGGCTTTACCCTCATTTCTACAGCATGAACAAATCAAGACGAAACAACAAAGCACGTGTGTCAATGCCCTGTCGGGCTTCACCTTCATTTCTACAAGATACTGTAATCGCATCGGGGATACAATAACGGGTGTGTCAATGCCCTGTCGGGCTTTACCCTCATTTCTACGAGGTAATATTTATGAAAATTACAGATGGGATCATGTGTCAATGCCCTGTCGGGCTTTACCCTCATTTCTACTGAGAAAAGAAATATTTGAGGTAGTGGAAGAAGCTGTGTCAATGCCCTGTCGGGCTTTACCCTCATTTCTACCCTGCCTTTCAGTAGCCCGCATAAATACTGGGCTACTGAAGGCGTTTTTGCATATAATTATCAGAATATTCTGAAAACAAGCATTTTCAGGGCGTTTTTTTGAGTTGACCTGTTTTTCTTCTAATTACATAGAGTTAAATTTATTTTTTACCATCGCTATCAACAGTTTACCATACTATCATTCTGGCCACAAGAAAAATCTGTTCAATCATTTCTTCTACTATATATCAGGCAATCGTTTTACCAAGGTATTTTTTATAAAGTACATCAAACTGGTCTACCTGTTTTTCAAAAATCGTTTTCAGTTTATCAGGTGTTGATGCACTGGTTCTCATACCAAAATGATTAATATCATTTCGTTTATCCTTTACATCAGCTATTATCTGTACCAGGTCAAGGGGGATACTCTCTGCAATTCTCTTAAACTCAGCTTCATTTTCGCCGGAAGGAATGTTCCAGCTACTTTTTCTGTCGAAAAATCTGCTCTGATTTTCTTCATACCATTGAATTGCATTTGTTTTCCCATTATTTCTGGCACATTCTGTGAAAAGACTGTTGCAAAAGCTCATTGCATTTCCCACCACATCGTCACGGATTTCTTTGCGTACTTCATCCCGGAATCCATATAAATCACAGACAAATGACTTGATTGTTTCCTCCAAGGCAGTATATCCCTGCTGTATCATATATTTGTCACGACACCAATGCACCGTTGCGAGGCCGGTTGCTGTATTCCCCTTAGCAGCAAATTCCGAAATGGAGTCTCTGATTTTATCAAGCAGAGGAATCAATACCGGAAAAGTCAGCTTATTAAGGTCAAAATTCATCAGGTACTCGTATTCTCTTCGAATACATATTTTCTCCTGTCCGCTTTTATCTGTCGGAATTTCATTTCCTCTTCCTGTCTGGATACATTTTGTAAAATCTTCCAGCAATTTTACAAATTTTTCTGCTTCATTAAAGGAAAAATCACGTTTTCTGGCTTTCATGCCTTTTCTTTTACGTGCAGTCTCCTGCAAATCTGCGCTGATACCATATTTAATGAAATTTTTGGATCCGAAAGCCCAGTCCTGTATTTCTTTATACACAATCAGATCAAAAACGGGCTTTTTTTCTCCAGGGACTTCATATGCACCATAATATATTGCTTTCACATTAATATCTTTCAACGCCTCCGCATATTTTATCACCGGTATATACAGCATGGGCATACTCCTGAATCCATGGGTTACATCAATGTACAGATTATCTTTCTTTTCCATTGCCTGATACATAGCGGTAAAAATCTCCAGAAGTTCTTCTTCATTGCTTCCCAGAGGAATTCTTACGCATTGAATTTCTGCCTGCGGATATATTTCATGGAACCGTTCTTTTAATCCTCTGTCTGATAGTATTCTATCTTCCCACTTTCCCTGGCTGTTCAGAAATTCTTTCACTTCATCAGGAACTTCTACATTCTTAAACTCCCTGTTTTTCATTCCTTTAAATACTCTTTGAAATGATTCCCAGTTGCAGTCCTCTGCCTCTTTCGTTGCAAGACAGATAATTTTATCGATTTTTTCTCCCTGTTCCTTCAATATCCGAAGCACCGCTTCCTGAACAAATTTTGATTTGAATTCCAGATCATTCATGCCATAAATGCATTCCTGATACAATCCTGTACCGACAACTGTCATAAATGTATTTCCCATAACTTTTCATCCTCCATGTCTATTCTTTTCCTGTATTTTTTTTCTTCCGTTTCTATTCTCTATCATTATAAATTATGCTGTTTGAAGCGTCAACTATTCCGCAATATATGTCATGGTCGGCTGCCACAATAAATGGACAACTACTTCTTTTTCAGAAAAAGGAAAAGGAATCTTCCAATTACAAAAGATTCCATTCCTATGCTTGTAAATTATCCAAATGATGTTTCATACATTCCAATATTCTATATAGTTTTACGCTAATGCCCTGACGGGCTTTACCTTCATTTCTACGGCACGACATCTTTTACTTCCGGAGGAAAAATTGTATGTGTCAATGCCCTGTCGGGCTTTACCTTCATTTCTACGATATGGCCAGCCTGGACAGCAGAATGGATATGGCCAGTGTGTCAATGCCCTGTCGGGCTTTACCTTCATTTCTACCGGCTGAGGAAGTTGTAGAGAGAGAAATAATTTCCCTGTGTCAATGCCCTGTCGGGCTTTGCCTTCATTTCTACAGCGCTGGCATTTTCGGGGAGGAACAATTATTCGGTGTGTCAATGCCCTGTCGGGCTTTGCCTTCATTTCTCCCTATGGTTTATACATCGTTTGTTCAAAAAAGAAAGGAGTTGTGTCAATGCCCTGTCGGGCTTTGCCTTCATTTCTACGCATTCCAGGCTGCGAAATCTAAGAGTGATTTATAATTGTGTCAATGCCCTGTCGGGCTTTGCCTTCATTTCTACCGTGGTCAACATGCGTGGTCGCCTTGTTAAAGACCCTGTGTCAATGCCCTGTCGGGCTTTGCCTTCATTTCTACGGGAATATGATGATGAAGAGGATACTGACGAACCTGTGTGTCAATGCCCTGTCGGGCTTTGCCTTCATTTCTACCCTGGCAAAAAGTAGCCCAGTATTTATGCGGGCTACTGAAGGCGTTTTTACATATAATTATCAGAATATTCTGATAATAAGCATTTTCAGGCCATTTTTTTGAGTTGGTCTCTTTTTCTTCTACTTATATAGATTTTTATGTCTTATTCCTGCTAAAATCACTTATAGTTTACCATATCCACTTTCTGTCCACAAGAGATTTTTCCTTTTGCAAATTAACTCACAAAATGAAGTATCTATACAACATTGGTCATTGTTTTTATCCATACAAATTCTTCCATATCATATGATGCATACCTTTTATTAGTGATTTTAATATTACATGTGTCTGTTTAGAATTTTTTAATAAATATTTTATAGATATTTAATTGTATGATTTGTAACTATGTGATATGTTATATTACACAAATTGAAAAATGAAACGGTATTTGTTACAATAAGGAGGACAAAACTATTTGACAGAAGTACCAGAAAACAAAAACAAATATATCATATCAGATAATCTGACGGATGGAAATGAATCTGCAATTACAGATTCCCTTGATGGCGCAGCATCTCTTCAGGACAGAAGTTTTCTGCATAAAGAGAGAAGAAACTATAAAGATTCTGTGTTTGTTGATCTGTTTTACACGGATGAGAAAGCAGGGGAAAATTTGCTGAGCCTGTATAATGCTCTTTATGATGATTCCCTGACGGACATCCATGCATTGAAAGGTGTGCGCCTTGAGAATGTACTGTATATGCCCTTCGCCAATGATATTGCTTTTACAGTTGAGTCAAAAAAGATTATCCTTGGGGAACATCAAAGCACGCTGAAC
>JALETI010000006.1 GCA_022781515.1 Lachnospiraceae bacterium | reverse complement strand
GGGCAGCCTTCGAAACCATATTCTTCAAGCTGTTCTGTAACTTCCATTTCTACCAGTTCAAGCAGTTCTTCATCGTCTACCATATCACACTTGTTCATGAATACAACGATGTAAGGAACACCTACCTGACGAGCCAGAAGGATGTGTTCCTTTGTCTGAGCCATAACACCGTCAGTTGCAGCTACTACCAGAATGGAACCGTCCATCTGAGCAGCACCGGTGATCATGTTCTTAACGTAGTCAGCATGACCAGGGCAGTCAACGTGTGCATAGTGACGACGTTCTGTTGAGTATTCAACGTGTGCAGTAGAGATTGTGATACCACGTGCTCTTTCTTCGGGAGCTTTATCGATGTTTTCGAAATCTACTTTTTCATTACCTTCTACTCTTTCTGCCAGAACCTTTGTAATAGCAGCTGTCAGAGTAGTTTTACCATGGTCAACGTGGCCGATGGTACCAATGTTACAATGGGGTTTGCTTCTGTCAAATTTAGCTTTAGCCATCTTAAATGTCCTCCTTGAATATTGACCTGTGCAGGTCTTTGCCGAAGTCTGCTCCGAATACGGGCAGACTCCAACAAATATGAGTTTTCATGAATGGTATTATATCACGTTTTATTTACGTGAACAACCGTTTTTTTTAATTTATGAGTCTTTTCTATCACTGAACAGTTACATTGATTTCAGGATAGTTAAGATTTCATTATTTACCTTCTTTCAGGACTTTTTCCTGTACGCTCTTCGGAACCTGTTCATTGGAATGGAAGAACATGGAATAAGCGCCACGGCCCTGTGTCTTGGAACGCAGGTCTGTTGCGTAACCGAACATTTCTGCCAGCGGTACGTAACCTGTGATCATCTTGGAACCGTTTACGTCCTCAAAGCTTTCGATACGACCACGACGGGAGTTGATATCACCGATTACATCACCCATGTATTCTTCGGGTGTTGTAACTTCAACCTTCATGATGGGCTCCAGCAGTACGGGGTTACCCTTAGCCATAGCATCCTTGAATGCCTTGGAACCTGCGATCTTGAATGCCATTTCTGAAGAGTCAACTTCATGATAAGAACCGTCATAGCAGTTAGCATGTACACCCAGTACAGGATATCCGCCCAGTACACCGGTCTTACATGCTTCTTCGATACCGGCACCAACTGCAGGGATGTATTCCTTCGGAATAGCACCACCAACAACAGTGGATTCGAATTCGAATGTCTTTTCACCATTGGGATCCATGGGTGTGAAGATAACCTTACAGTGACCATACTGACCACGACCACCGGACTGCTTAGCATACTTGCTGTCAACAGTAACTTCCTTGGTGAAGGTTTCTTTGTAAGCTACCTGAGGAGCACCTACGTTTGCTTCAACCTTGAATTCGCGAAGCAGACGGTCAACGATGATTTCCAGATGCAGCTCGCCCATACCGGAGATGATTGTCTGTCCTGTTTCTACGTTGGTAGATACACGGAAAGTAGGATCTTCTTCTGCAAGCTTAACCAGAGCATCACCCATCTTATCCTGACCGGCCTTTGTCTTGGGCTCGATGGCAACGGAAATAACGGGTTCAGGGAATTCCATGGATTCCAGAATTACAGGATGCTGTTCATCACACAGTGTATCACCTGTTACAGTAATCTTAAGACCAACTGCAGCAGCGATGTCACCGGAATAAACCTTTTCCAGTTCCTGTCTCTTGTTAGCGTGCATCTGAAGGATACGGCCTACACGTTCCTTCTTGCCCTTGGAAGCGTTCAGAACGTATGAACCGGAATTCAGAGTACCGGAGTAAACTCTGATGAATGCCAGCTTACCAACGAAGGGGTCAGCCATGATCTTGAATGCCAGTGCAGAGAAAGGTTCTTCATCGGATGAATGTCTTTCTACTTCATTGCCTTCCAGGTCAACGCCCTTGATAGCAGCAATGTCTGTAGGTGCGGGAAGGTATTCGATAACTGCATCGAGTAACTTCTGAACACCTTTGTTTCTATATGCGGAACCGCAGCATACAGGGATAATGGAACCGGCGATGGTTGCAGCTCTTAAAGCAGCTTTCAGTTCTTCTGTGGAAGGAACTTCATCTTCAAGATACATCATCATCAGTTCATCATCTGTTTCACAGATCTTTTCGATCATGTCAACTCTGTATTCTTCTGCTTCATCAGCCATATCTTCGGGAATATCTTCTACTGAAACGTCAACACCCTTATCATCGTTGTAGATATATGCTTTCATTTCGAATAAGTCGATAATACCCTTGAAATCATCTTCCTTACCAATAGGAAGCTGAAGCGGAACTGCATTCTTGCCTAATCTGGTCTTGATCATGTTAACAGCGTTGTAGAAGTCTGCACCCATGATATCCATCTTGTTGATGAATGCCATACGGGGTACGTTGTACTTATCAGCCTGACGCCATACGTTTTCAGACTGAGGTTCTACACCACCTTTAGCACAGAACACACCAACGGCACTGTCCAGTACACGAAGAGAACGTTCTACTTCTACAGTAAAGTCAACGTGTCCGGGAGTATCAATGATGTTGATACGATGTTCCAGTGCACCTTCCTTGGGTTTGGTCTGTTCTTCAAGAGTCCAGTGACATGTGGTTGCAGCTGAAGTAATTGTGATACCTCTTTCCTGCTCCTGAGCCATCCAGTCCATGGTAGCAGTACCTTCATGTGTATCACCAATCTTATAGTTTACACCAGTGTAATACAGGATACGCTCTGTCAGTGTTGTTTTACCAGCATCGATATGAGCCATAATACCAATATTTCTGGTTCTCTCTAAGGGATATTCTCTTCCAGCCATTGGATTTTCCTCCTAGTAAATCAATCACAGACGAGATTAAAATCTGTAATGTGCAAAAGCCTTGTTTGCTTCTGCCATCTTGTGCATGTCTTCTTTTCTCTTTACTGCTGATCCAGTATTGTTTGCTGCGTCCATAATTTCGTTAGCCAGTCTGTCGACCTGAGTCTTTTCGCCTCTCTTACGTGAGAACATGGTTAACCAACGCAGTGCCAATGCCTGACGTCTTTCGGGCTTAACTTCGATAGGCACCTGATAGGTTGCACCACCGATACGTTTTGCCTTTACTTCCAGAACAGGCATCATGTTGTTCATAGCTTCTTCAAAAACTTCCAGTGCAGGCTTACCTGTCTGCGCTTCAACCTTTTCAAAAGCTCCGTATACAATCTTCTGAGCAACACCCTTCTTGCCGTCTAACATGATATTGTTGATCAGCTTTGTTACAACCTTGTTGTTGTAAATGGGATCTGCTAAAACTTCTCTTTTTACAGTATGTCCTTTACGTGGCACGTTACTTCCCTCCTTAATATATTCCGTCTGATGACGGAAATTTCGTTAATTCACAGGTACTCACATAGCATTGTGTTCGCGCTCGGTCTGGTGTGCATTCCCGAATTCATGACGATTGCAATCATGAACCGCAGATACCACACTGTGGATATTTCAAATTCAGTTCAAAATATGCTTCATTCCGGCACTACAATAGTGAATGAATGTTATAAGACCTGTTTGTGATAATCGATGTGATTCCGTTTAAAACCCGAGATTCCGTCAATTATTTCTTAGGTCTCTTAGCACCGTACTTAGAACGTGCCTGTCTTCTCTTAGCCACACCTGCTGTATCAAGTGTACCTCTGATGATATGATATCTTGTACCGGGTAAGTCCTTTACACGACCACCTCTGATCAGTACAACGCTATGCTCCTGAAGGTTGTGACCTTCACCGGGGATATAGCTTGTTACTTCAATACCATTAGAAAGACGAACTCTGGCGATTTTTCTAAGCGCTGAGTTAGGTTTCTTAGGGGTTGCTGTCTTTACTGCTGTGCAGACACCTCTCTTCTGAGGAGCGCTCTGGTCAGTAGCCTTCTTCTGTAATGAATTATAGCCTTTCTGCAGTGCGGGAGCAGTGCTCTTCTTTACAGCTGTCTGTCTTCCCTTTCTTACTAACTGTTCGAATGTAGGCATATTTTTCACCTCCTGTATATGACATAAAAA
>JALETI010000005.1 GCA_022781515.1 Lachnospiraceae bacterium | reverse complement strand
TTAAAAAAAATAAAAAAAATACTTGCTTTTTGTTTTGAAGTATGATATAGTATCGAAGTCGGCTGACAGAGCCGACAGATAAAGGGGTATCGCCAAACGGTAAGGCACCGGACTCTGACTCCGTCATCTCAAGGTTCGAATCCTTGTACCCCTGCTTGGAACTGCGGTTCGGCCGGGTTTCGTTACAATTTTATATAAAGGGGTATCGCCAAACGGTAAGGCACCGGACTCTGACTCCGTCATCTCAAGGTTCGAATCCTTGTACCCCTGCTTGAGACCTGCAGTATTATGCAGGTCTTTTTCTATATTATCAGATAATGCAGGCATTCATCGCACCTTTTGTGTAAATCTGTCTGGCTCTGAACGGTAACAAATTAATTTGACAGTTTTTTCATATTTATATAAGATAGTATCAGAACAGACCTGGAAGGAGAAACAGACAGTTATGGAAGACCAGTTAATATTGATCGACCTTTTTGATCGGGAGATCGGATATGGACCCAAATTGGAGGTTCACAGACGCGGGCAGCTTCACAGAGCATTTTCCGTATTTCTGATCGATGGGGATCGGATGCTGATTCAGCAGCGAAATCCGGAAAAATATCATTCGGGCGGTCTGTGGGCCAATGCCTGCTGTTCCCATCCCAGAAAGGGAGAAAAACTGGAAGAAGCAGTGGTCAGACGAATGGAGGAAGAACTGGGTATCAGGACGGAATGTAAAGAACTGTTTCATTTTGTGTATTACTCAAAGTATTCGGATGAAATGCATGAATATGAACTGGATCATGTATTTCTGGGAAACTATCACGGAGATCCCTCTTTCAGCCGGGAGGAAATTGCACAGGTAAAGTGGGTATCCATGGAATGGCTGGCTGAGGATCTTAAAAATCATCCGGAACAGTATGCAAGCTGGTTTCAGATTGCAGCACCTTCTGTTCTGGAAAAAGTGTGGTCGGATGGAAGAAACCGTTAATTTTTTTCAAACCGGCAGATGCTGAAATGAAAAGGAGAACCATGTATAATCAGTTCAACGAAGATAAAAAGAGAGAGGAAATCATTGCGCAGTATTACAATACAATTATGAATCGACGGGGGATGGATCAGGTAAAAGAAATCGTCAGAAAATGGGAACTCCTCAGAAAAAACATTGGCGTTTTTCCATCGGATGAAGCGGTTCTTCTTCCGGAATACCTGTGGGTTTCCAGATCAGGAACCGGAAAAACGGAAATGCTTCAGCTTCTGGCAGGGTATCTGGATGCAGCGCAGTTAATGCCATTCAGCGGTATGGAAAAAGTAATCGAATATAAACTGAATTACTGCAGTCCGGAAGCACCCTTTGATGAACTGGATGAACTGATCCGCTATTTATCTGTCAGTTCTGGATATCGTAATGAATTCAAAGGGATTCTGGCAGTCAATGTGGACAACTGGCTTCACAACCTGAATAACCCTCACTTTATCGATTTTGTGGAATTTCTGGCTGAACATAATCAGAGCCTTCTTCTCATTCTGATTGCATCTCCGGAAGAAGAATATCTGGAAGAACTGGAAAATATCCTTTCTCTGTATCTGCGTATTCATCGTGTGGATATTAATATGCCGGATGTGGACGGGATGATGGACTTCTTTTCGGAAAAACTGGATAAGTACCATTGCAGATTATCTGAAGATGCAGAAAATCTGGTGCGGGAAACCCTTGAAATCATGAAGGATCTGGACGGATTTGACGGTTATAAGACACTGGAATTCATGGTTCAGGAAATTGTTTATAATTTCTTCTGCAGCGATCATATCACATCCCGTATCATCGGAACCGAATATCTGGGAGAATACGGTGCAGACGGAGGCCTGATTTCCCGATATCGCAAACGCTGGAACAATAAGAAAAAGCTCCAGAAGGGTATCATCGGCTTCCAGCCGAAGGGAATGATCGGACAGCCGATCAATCGAAATGCATGGGGTAAATCATGATGAAAATAGAAAAATATCTGGAGTATCCGCAGGATACCAGATGGGCAGCTGATGAAGAAATCACATCTCCGATATCATCGGTGAAACTGGACATCAGCCGGGAACACTATGAATCAGCAGGACTGATTCTGAAAAGTGATGGGAAGACGGTATATGTGGATGGGCTGGACAATCACAGTATGGTGATCGGTTCCACCGGTTCCGGCAAGTCCCGCCTGATCTGTATGCCGATGATCGGAATCATGGCGAACGCCGGAGAATCCTTTATTGCAACGGATCCGAAAGCGGAGCTGTTTCGTGCAACATCAGGGCTTGCAAAACAGCAGGGTTATCAGGTAGTGGTATTGAACTTCAGAGAAATCACATCCGGGGATATGTGGAATCCCCTTCTGATTCCTTATGAGCTGTATCAGAAAGGGAAAACCGATCCGCTCAGCAGAGATCGGGCACTGTCTCTGATCAATGACCTGGTCATGGCGATTACAGCCCAGGAAACCGGCGCCCAGGAACAGTTCTGGATTCAGATGGCACAGTCCCTGATGATGGCAAATATTTTACTGTTATTTGAAACCGGAAAAAAAGAAGAAATCAATATGCTCAGCCTCAGCCGATTATGTCAGGACTACGGAAAACCGCCGCATATGAATGCACTTTATAAGCTTCAGAAATACATTGACCCGGATTCCATTGCAGGAATGAACTATGCCGGTGTCTGTATTGAAGCTGAAAAAACCCAGAGTTCCATCATGAGTATGGTCCACGGTTTTCTTCGTGTATTTAATACGCAGGAAGGGCTGATGCGGATGATGGCAGACAGCACCTTTGACATGAGAAGCTTTGGCAGAAAGAAAACGGCTGTGTATCTGATTATTCCGGATGAGAAAAGCACCTTTCATTTTCTGGCATCCACCTTTACCAAGCAGTGTTATGAAATGCTGATTGCAGAGGCTCATAAGGAAGAAACCGGAGAATTGCCGGTGCGGGTGAATTTTGTGCTGGATGAGTTTGCCAATCTCCCGGTTATCCGGGATATGCCCAATATGATTTCAGCAGCCAGAAGCCGTAAAATCCGCTTTCATCTGGTCATTCAGAGCATGAGCCAGCTGGAGAGCAAATACGGAAAAGATGCGGAAACCATCAGCAGCAACTGTGAAAACCTGGTTTATCTGAATTCAAAGGAATTTGAATTTCTGGAACAGATCAGCAGGCGATGCGGTACACTGGTGGATAACCACAATCAGGTACGACCGCTGATTTCCCCGGCAAGACTGCAAAGACTGGATAAGTTCCGGGGGGAGGTGCTGATTTTTCATGGAAGAAACTATCCATATATCACAAATCTGGCAGACATCAGCCGATATCCGTTCCGAACTTGCGATCCCATTGAACTGAAACCGTTGAAAACCATCTGGATTTCCGTTTTCCATGTGGAAAATCTGCTGGATGAATGCATGAAACAGAACAATAAAAAGCTGTTTTCCAATGCGTATCAGCGACAGAAAAGCTGCAGCAGTACGGTTTCTGAAGATCATCGTTTCAGTCGTTATCTGAAAAATGCAATAGCAAAAGAAATGCAGGAAAGGGGCGCAGCTGCAGCAGTATCAGAAACAGATAACCCGGATGAAATCCGAAAATTACTGGAGAAACTGGAAAAACTGCGGGAAGAACGGATCCGAAATGAACAGGAACTGTCCATTGAGCAGCAGTACTACTGGCTTCAGAGTACCGAAAAAGATTTTCATACCATCGAAACGAAACTTCGGAACTGTCTGCTCTATCAGGAAGAAATTGGAATCCGGCTGGATTCGGAACATCTGTACAGATGTTCACAGATGGCCTGGTGCCATGCAGTTCTGGCGGCAAAGGCCCATGACGAGAAGAAATATATATACAGAGACTGGCAGCTGGATGCAATTTCCGGTATTTTGAAAAAGCTGCAGAAACAGGATAAAACA
>JALETI010000042.1 GCA_022781515.1 Lachnospiraceae bacterium | reverse complement strand
TTTCTTGATTATATTGTAGAATACCTTTCGTTGGCATTGAAAAGAAAAATTTGATGTCTATGAAATGCCCAGATAGCTCAGTTGGTAGAGCAGAGGACTGAAAATCCTCGTGTCGCTGGTTCGATTCCGGCTCTGGGCATTTAACTATGCATGGGATACTAGCTCAGGTGGTAGAGCACTTGACTTTTAATCAAGTTGTCCGGGGTTCGAGTCCCCGGTGTCTCACTG
Organism: Lachnospiraceae bacterium; assembly: GCA_022781515.1. Classification (GTDB taxonomy): domain Bacteria; phylum Bacillota; class Clostridia; order Lachnospirales; family Lachnospiraceae; genus TWA4. The sequence goes on along the minus strand of JALETI010000042.1, from coordinate 10,885 downwards.
AAAAGTTAATTTTATGAAGACATAACTTATGTACGCAGGTTATGTCTTTTTTTGTGTCTTTTTTGACAGAAGAAATATAGAAATAAAAAATATGGAAATATAACTGAAAAAACTGCAGCCTGAGAATTTCTCATGCTGCAGTTTTTTAATAAATAAAGGGATGTATCCATCATCCATCCAATATCAGTATTTAAAAATCGCCACTCCAAAAGCTGGAAGGGGATAATTCAAACGATAAGGAAGATTATCGCAGATTTCGGAAACAACGGTATAGGTATCGCTCTTTTCCGGTTTTGTAATCAGTCCTCTGGTTTCATCCATGATCAGCTTGTATTTGCCATTCACGGGGGCTCCAACTGCATAGTCAGGATAAGATACAGGTGTAAAGTTCAGGATAAAAAGAAGGTTATTACCTGCTTTTTCAGAGGTTCGTACAAAACTGTAGATACTTCGTTTATTATCAGAAGTATTGATCCACTGGAAACTCTTCAGCGGCAGTCTGTCATCGGACAGGCAGTCGAAAGTTCTGTAAACCGAAAGAAGATCGCGTGTAAAACTCTGAAGGTTTCTGTGTCTTGAAGTATACTGCAGGAACCAGTCAATCTGCTTGTCTTTTTCCCAGCTGCTGTTCTGACCAAAATCCTGTCCCATAAAAATCAGTTTTTTACCGGGATGTCCGATAAAATAAGCGTATGCCACTTTTAAGGTACTGATTTTGTTTGCATCTTTACCGGATATCTGCTGATAAAGTGATCCTTTCAGCGTTGTAACAGCGCTATGAGGCAACGGCAGGATGGAAGGTGTCATATTCTTTGCTGTTGCTTCGGATGTCATACTTTCGTGATTAAACTGACGGAAATAAGGGTCGTATTTTAAATAATCCAGGAACTGGTTCATCCATTTGATATTCCATCTGAAAGTAAAACCAAGTCCGTTCTGTTCAACAGGATCAGTCAGTCCGGGCCAGCAGGTAGCTTCATCTGCAATCATAAGTACACCGGGATTTCTTTTCTGCATCATGCTGTTCAGGTGACGGAAAAATTCTACAGCATCCAGATTTTCAATACCACCTTTATTGTTGACTGCATGTTTCTTGTTTTTCATTCCATAGTCCAGATACAGCATGGAAGAAAGAGAATCTGCATGCAGACCATCGATATGGAACTGCTCCACCCAGAACATGGCATTGGAAATCAGAAAATTACTTACCTGATTTCTGCCAAGGTCGAATGCTCGTGCAGAATACTCAGGCACATCTCTTTTTAATGTATCCGCATATTCATAAACATGATCACCGTCAAAACTGATCAGACCGTGCGAGTCAAGGGCGAAATATGCCGGCGTCCAGTTGAGAATTACACCGATATTGTTATTATGAAGCGTATTTACAAGGTATGCAAAATCTTCAGGAGAGCCATAACGGGAATTGGGGGCAAAGTATCCGGTAACCATTTTCCCGTAATTTACATCTGATAAATGTTCCGGAATACCAATCAGTTCAACGTGGGTATACCCCATGTCCTGAACATAGGAAACAAGATCTGCTGCAATTTCACGATAAGTGAAGTACCAGCTTCCGTGTTCATCACGGTGTTTTTTCCATGATCCGGGATGTAATTCATAAATTGATATGGGAGCCTGTGTATAGTTCTGCTTGCTTCGTTTGTTCAGCCAGCGTTTATCACTCCAGTGAAATTTACTGCAATCTGTGATAATGGAGGCGGTTCCGGGCTTTAATTCAGATGAATTTGCATAAGGATCCGCTTTGTATATGATTCGATTATCAGGTGTTTTTATCGCATATTTATAGATTTCTCCGGGTTTTGCAGATTGACAGAAGATTTCAAAAATACCACTGTCATCTGCCCGTGTCATGACGTCTGATGTAATATCCCAGTTGTTAAAATTACCAACAAGACTTACAGACTTTGCATTGGGTGCCCAGACAGCAAAAAACACACCGCTTTTGCCGTTCAATCTGCCAGGATGTGAACCTAATTTTTTATATATTTCATAATGCGTACCATGTCCAAAAAGATAGCGATCCATTTCAGATAAAAATCCAGTAGTTTTCATTGTAGCTCCCTTCTTTTTCTTGGTGTAATGGAACTGAGCGCATAAGACACAATTCTAAAAATATTATATTACGTATTTTTTCATTTTGCAATAGAAGAAAATATTCAAGTGTAAAAATAAAAATTTTATAAAATTATTAAATACATGTGAATAAAAAGTAAAATAAAAATATCTATATTGACATGATTTGAAAATGAGATTATAATACAAGTCAAACTTAAAATCACACATGATACAAAAAGGAGCATATATGAAATATTTTGCAATTGGTATCTGGGATGATAATACGGAATACGGATTGCGTCTGGCAGAGTATTTGATGCATTGTACGGAATACCAGATACAGGTTATGACTTTTTCAGAACTGCGTCAGTTGGTGAAATGGATCAGAAAACATAGTCTGGACGTTCTGATCACAGGTGGAGAAAACGCTCTGGAGGAGATTCGACACATGTATTATGAGGATGTATTCTCAGATCAGAAAGAGGAGGTACAGGATCTTGTTTCTGCGGTGATTGAATTGCAGGATAAAGTAATGGAACCGGCAGAAGCGGGCAGAAACCATTATAAGGTCAGTCGCTACTGGTCTTCATTGAATCTTATGAATTTTATAATCGGGACAGTGCTGAAGATTCCGGATTTCTCCGGCACTCCTGGAAAGCGGCGGGAGAAATATGGAGAAAGTATTCCTGATTCCGGCAGGATAAACAGGAGAAATAATGTAGATATTATTGGCATTTTTTCCCCGGTTTCCAGATGTGGGAAGACTACTTTGTCGGTGGCATTCACCCAGCTTCTGGGAGAGACAGAGCGATCTCTGATGATATGTATGGATCAGTATTCAGAGATTTTCAGCAGTGAACAGGATAATCTGTCAGATCTGATTTTCCGTATGGGAACTGCGTGCAGCACGGAATCGGAATCACAGCAGGATCTGTTTTCCGAATATGTCCGGAACTGGAATCAGCTGGAATATATACCCTCACCGGTATATGAGGATGATCTGAACCAGATTTCTTCTCTTCAGATGGTCGAGGTGCTGAAACTGCTGAAGCAGCAAAGCAGATACCGGTATATTGTCGTTGATATCCGAACCGGGATGGATAATCTGCAGGAGATTCTGCAGCAGTGTGATCAGATTTTCATGCCGGATCCGGGAGACACCGTTTCATCCAGTAAAATTCATATGTTTGAAGAATTAATGAGAAAACAGAGTGTTCAGGACCCGGAAGAGGAGAAATTCCTTTTAAACAGAATACACAAGGTACGATTACCCGAGGTCATACAGACAAATACCCTGGAAAATTATTATAAAGAACTGGGATGGAGCAGCTTTGGCAAATGTGTCAGAGAAGTGATGGAGCGATATGACGTGGGAGGAATCGAAAATCGTGGATGAAACAGGGAATGAGATGCAGCGTTGTATTGTCATGGAACTGGCTGGTACGGAACATATTTCCGACGCAGAGCTGTACCGGAAAATTGATGAAGTCATACAGAGGGAGAGTGTCAAAACACATTTTTCTCTGAACAGGAGACTGCAGTACAGACAGGAACTGTTCTACGCCATAAGAGGTCTGGATCTGATTGATGAATTATTGGAAAATCCATCTGTTACGGAAATTATGATCAATGGTCACAAGGATATTTTTATTGAAGAGAATGGGCGGATCAGGAAATACGGAAAGCAGTTTTCCTCTGAAAACCGGTTAAATGATATCATTCAGAAAATGATATCGGATGCCAATCGCGTGGTAAATGAAACGACTCCGATTGCAGATGCCAGGCTGAAGGACGGATCCCGTATGAATGTGGTTCTGCCGCCAATATCTTTGAATGGTCCATCGGTCACCATTCGAAAGTTTCCGGAACAGTTTACCATGACCCAGCTGATCGAAAAAGGAACACTGACACAGGAGTGTGCAGAATTTTTAAAGAAGTTGGTCAGGTCTCGATACAATATCTTTATCAGCGGCGGAACAGGGGCAGGGAAAACAACATTTCTGAATTCTCTGGCTGCATATATTCCGGCAGGAGAACGGATTATTACCATTGAGGATTCTGCGGAACTGCAGCTTGCAGTACCGGATCTGGTCCGTATGGAGGTCAGATACAGCAATATGGAAGGGAAGAATGAGATCCGGATCCGCGATCTGATCCGTGCGGCTTTGCGTATGCGTCCCGATCGGATTATTGTAGGAGAAGTACGGTCCGAAGAAGCCATTGATATGCTGCAGGCCATGAATACAGGGCATGACGGAAGTATTTCCACAGGGCATGCCAACAGTTCGGAAGACATGCTGCTGCGTCTGGAAACCATGATTCTGATGACAGGTTCTTCCGGAATGCCTCTGGAAGCAATCCGGGCACAGATTGCTTCGGCCATAGATATTCTGATTCATCTGGAACGATTCCGGGACGGAAGCCGGAAAGTGGTATCAGTGGAGGAGATTATTGGATATCAGGAAGGAAAAATCAAAACCCAGGAGTTGTTTATCTTTGACAGGACGAAAGAAACGCTGCTTCGAAGTGATCACAGACTGGTTCATACCAAAAAACTGCAGAAAGCAGAACTCTGACTTGTATCGTTTATCCGGACCCGAGTGGTGCAGGGTATTTGCAGAAGGAATTGGAATCAGTTTCTTTCTGACCGTTACGTTTTTTAAGGATTTTACCATGATATGGATTGCCATCCCGATTGTTGTCCTGTATGTCCGATATGCGGCAGCATCAAGAATTGAATCCGGAAAAAGAATACTGGAAAGACAATTTAAGGATGCAGTTTTTTCTATGGTATCTTCCCTTCAGGCGGGAATTTCTTTTCCCAATGCCATAAAAGATGCAGGTATTATGATTGCCGGAATTTACGGTGAAGACAGTATGTTGACAGGTGTCTTTCGTAAAATGATATGGGAACAGGAATTGAATATTCCCATGGATGAAATATTGAAAGATATGGTACAGCAGTGTCAGCTGGACAGCGTCAGAAGATTTGCGGATGTGGTGCGTATTACAGGACGATATGGAGGGAACCTTCCGGGGATTCTGAAGGAACTGGCAGATGGGATGGATACGGGGATTGCTATACGGGAAGAACTGTTGTCGGTGACAACTGCTGTCCGATATGAGTCTTATGCAATGGATGCAGTACCTGTGGGGATTATATGGTACCTGAATCTGACGGCACCTTCCTTTTTAACTATTTTATATACGTCAGCAGCGGGAAAACTGTTTATGCTGGTCTGTCTGATCGTATATGCGTCGGTGGTATGCTGGCAATTTCAGATTATGAAACGGATTTCATGATATGGATAAAAGAAGTGCACAGGGTGAGATACAAGATCAGAGAAAGGTATGAAAGGGATGAATTTGAAAGTGGGAATGACATTGCTGCTTCTGGCAGTGTATTTTGTTGCTGCCGGCAGAAAATACAGATCCGGATTCAGTACAGCTCCTTTTCCGGTAAAGTGGATAAAAGCAGCGGGATACGCGATGTATCAAAAAGTCGCCTGGCTACGCGGTAAGGATAAAGAGGATATCCGGAGACGGAAAGTATTTCGCATGCTGCAGAAACGGTATGGATCGGCAGAGGCGGAGAAGGAATGGGTACAGTATCAGGCAACACGATATGCATGGGTGCTTATGGGTGTAATCGGAATCTGTATCCTTTTCTGGATCGGCAGGGCGGAAGATTTACTGGGGAATTCCACCGTTGCATCATTGGATCGTCCGGCTTATGGAAATGATTCGGAATCCTACCATCTGCAATGTGAAAACAGTGAAGGCGAAGAACAGGACATTGAACTGGAACTGCAGGCCGTACAGTATTCCGAAGAAGAAATACAGGAGCTGTTTGCCCGGTATCAATCCATTCTGGAACAGAAGGTGGCAGGGGATAATCCTTCGCTGGATCAGGTGGAGAGAAATCTGGATTTTTCACCGGAAGCAGGATGGGAAGCCATCGAAGTCAGCTGGACCAGTTCGGCTTTTGATGTAATTTCCGAAGACGGAATTCTGAACCTTTCCAATGTTTCAGAAGGAGAGACAGATATGATGCTCTATCTTACTCTGAGTTATGAAAACTATCAGGAAATGTATCAGGTTCCGATTACGGTTATAAAAAATGAGGACAATTATAAAGAAAGTCTGCAGGAGTATCTGAAACGGACAGAAGAAGGAGACAGAACCAGCGGCCGTTTTACACTCCCGGGAGAATATGACGGAAAAGAACTGATATACAGGGAAAAAAGAGATCTGTCCGTATTATATGGATGCATGGTACTTCTTGCTGCAGTGGTTGTCTGGAAATGGCAGGAACAATCCGGCAGGCTGAAAGAATTTCAGGAACACAGGGAAAAGCAGATGCAGACGGATTATCCGGATATTCTTTCGGAACTGATGATTTATGTAAGGGCCGGCCTGCCGGTAAAAAATGCCTGGTGCAAGATGGTGCACGAATATGAAAAGCAGAAGGCATCCGGAGGAAGCATTCGATTTGCCCTGGAAGAAATGAAGACTGTCTTGCAGGAAATGGACCAGGGATATGGAGAAAGTGAGGCATATGTACGGTTTGGGAAAAAATGTGAAATCCCACAGTATGTAAAACTTGGAAATCTGCTTCATCAGAACTGCAGAAAAGGAAGCAGTGTTCTGATGGAGCTGCTGAAAAGAGAACAGATTGAAGCGCAGGAAGCCAGGAAGAGGCAGATTCGTGCGGCAGGAGAAGCAGCAGGGAGCAAATTGATGATGCCCATGATCGTACTGTTCATACTGGTTATGATCATTATCATGGTTCCGGCCTTTATGTCTTTCAGCATAACTTAACAATTTGATGGAGGAAATTACAGAAATGAAAGAGATGATGAATTATTTTTACGGAAGAATGAGAATGGTATTATCCCGGGATCTGAAAGGAGTGGGGACCATAGAGATTATTCTGATCCTTTGTGTTCTGATCGCAATTGTGATCATGTTTAAATCACAGCTGACAGCTTTGGTCAGCGACATTTTCGACGGTATCAATTCTTCTGCAAAAAAAATCTATTGATGCCTGTGGGATGAGGTGATATGACAGAAAGAAATCAGAAGGGGAGTATTACGGTATTTCTGAGTCTCATTATGATTCTTTTGATTTCTCTGTTTGCAGTTTCACTGGAGTCTGCACATATGGCGGCAGTGAGAGGTCAGATCAGCCTGAAAAGCAATGCGGTGATGGAAGACCTCTTTTCACGGTATGAACGTTCCCTGTATGAAAAGTACCGGCTGCTTTTTCTGAATGTCAGACAGAATCCGGAACGTATTCTGTCTGACGGTATGAAAGAGGCAGGGAGCCCGGAGGTATTGAAGGAAAGCGGAGTCAATCATCTGCAGTTTCAGGTAGAAGCGGTGGAACTCCATCAGACCATCGGACTGCTGGACAGCAATGCGGAAGCTTTTCAGAAAGAAGTCCGCCAGATTGCGGGAGGCGATATGGTATCGGCATTCTGGAATAAGATATCCGGAAATCTGGAAAAGCTGGAACATGGGCAAACCGAGTCCGGTGAAATCAATCAGCTTCTTGAAACCGAACAGAAGACGGAAGAAGTGCAGCAGGAAGGTGCGGAGGCAGAGAAAACGGATGGTCAGAAAGAAACGGATGGAAAGCAGAATCTGTCAGAAGAAGAAAAAGAAAGGGCTTTATCCATAGCAGCTTTGATAAACACGGTGAAAAAGTGGATAACAGACGGATTTTTTTCCCTCATCGTGGATAATACCGATGAACTGTCAGGACGGATCGTGGATAACAGAGATATGCCTTCTCAGGATGCTCCTAAAAAGAAAGAAAGGACAGGAAATATTTTGGAGAATGCAGTGGATCGTTCTGTAGATGCAGTGACAATGAACTGGTATCTGAGTCAGTATCTGGATTGCTATACGGATCATAGAACCTATGATCTGGAATATGTAATCGGAGATAAGAGGGCGGATTCGGACAATCTGAAAACCGTTGTAAACCAGCTGGTTCTGCTGCGTCAGGTGCTGAATTTATCTTATCTGGCAGGGGATGAAACGAAAAAAGCAGAGGCAGAACTTGCAGCCGCATCCGTTCTGACTGTTCTTGGGATACCGGCAGCCGCAAAAGTGGGAGAATATCTGATTCTGACAGCATGGGCATATGCTGAGGCTATTTCGGATGTCAGAATTCTGGTGAAAGGCGGAAGGGTTGCTTTTCTGAAAAACAGTGAAAACTGGAAACTGTCACTGGATCAGGCCGTTGATTTCAGAAACTGGACGGAACATACAGGGGATTCAAAAGAAGAGGGATTTGAATATAAAGAGTATCTGATGCTTCTGTTGTTTTTCCATTCCCATCAAAGAAATATGTACCGCGGACTGGATATGATCCAGTGGGATCTGATGCAGACAGATCCGGGGTTTCGTGTGAAGGACTGTATATATGGGGTGAATGCCGAATTTCGTCTTTATGTGAAACCTGTTTTTCTTTCCAGATCGGCTTTCTATGATAAAAATGGAGAAGGGGTTTGTCTGGAGCATCAGGAGTACTACGCGTATGAATAATCCGGAAACATGGAAAAACGGAAAGAAAAAAGGAAGCATTACGGCAGAGGCATCCATAGCACTGTCATTGTTTCTGATGTTTTTTCTGCTGATGATCTATTTCTATCTTTTGTTAAACCTGGAAATGAACATGCAGAATGCAATTGAGAATGCAGCAGATATGCAGATGGTTTCGTCAATGGCTCCTGAGGAAATCCGGTTGAATACCGTTTCGGTTCAGCTGAATACGGTATTTTTGAAACAATATGTAATTGCAGAACTGGGTGCAGATTATCTGAATTCCTGCTGGATCAGAGGAGGCGGCAGCGGACTGTATTTTGGAAAAAGCCGTCTGGAAGAGGAAGCAGATGAAATCCGGGTTGTTGTTTCCTATTATATCCGGATTCCATTCTGGGGACTTCGGGATATCCATATCGTACAGAGTGCAGTACGGAGAAAATGGATTGGTGCAGACAGCAGCAGCATGGAGTCAGAATCTGAAAAGGGAGACCGGGTTTTTATTACAGAAGATGGAAGTGTATATCATTTATATGAGGACTGCAGTTATATCCATGTAAAACTGGAGCAGGTGTCCTACCAGGAACTGGAAACGCTGCGCAATGAAGACGGTCATATTTATTATGCCTGTCAGTCATGCAAACCGGATCCCGGTGGTTATGTATATATCAGCAGGTATGGAGAACATTATCATGCATCAAAGTCGTGTAAAGCAATCCAAAAAAATTATAAAGCGGTTTCTCAGGAGGAAGCAGGAGGAAGAAGAGTATGCAGCAAATGTGCAAAAAGAGCAGGGATATGAGAACAGAAAGGAAACAGGAGAAGGATGAATCAGTTTGAAGCAGGTCTGAATCTGTATGCATCGCTTCAGGCGGCAGCAGCACTTGGATTTTGTATGATACAGGATTTCAGAAGTCATATGGTATCGGTGAAAAAAATAGTATTGTTCTTATTGGCCAGCATCATCCTGTATGAAAGATGGAACACAAACATGGCTGACAGCCTGGTTGGTATGGCGGCAGGTGTGTTCTTTATCCTGCTGAGCAGATTGACAGGAGAACGAATTGGAATGGCAGATGCGCTGTTGATTACCTGTATAGGCTGGAGCCTGGGAGCAGCAGATCTGTTTTCTATCTTATTTCTGGCATTTGCAGGAGCTGCTGTATACGGAGTATTTCTTTTGTTTCGAAAGAAAAATCGAAATACTGAGTTTGCGTTTATTCCGTTTCTCTTCTTGGCTTATCTTTTTATATTGATAGTTCATGTAGTTCATGGGACAACATATGCAGATCTGTTTTTCGGAGGGTGAACCGGATGAAGCAAAGGAAAGTCGGGTTAAAAGCATCTCTTACCGTCGAGGCATCTCTGGTTATGCCGCTGATTCTGGGATGTATCTTTCTCCTGATCGCTGCAGATTTTTATCTTCATGACATGATTATTCTGAATGCATGGGGAGAGGAACTTCTATATGCAGAAGAGGAAAATACCGGGGAAATACAGAAAGAAGCGGAGAAACATGTTATTGTGCTGAAACATGCAGTGCTGAAAAAGACGGAGAATCTGTTAACAAAACAGGTTGTATGGAACAAGAGGTATCAGCTGCCTCTGCAAAATCTGATTTTGACAGTTGGCGGAAATACTTCGGTTGAACTGGGCGGGAAAATAACAGCGAAGGCGTATTCCATGTCCCAGGCCATGCGGCTTATGGAAGAAAGGAACTGAAATTGCAGATGGACAGGAGAGAACAGAAACAGGGAGACAGGGAAAGGATTTTATATAAAAATAATGGAACAAACTGTTATATGGTGATTATGGGAGGGGAAGAACCGAGGCTTCCTTATCAGGTGAACACCATTCGATATAATAAAATTGAGGGATTACTTCCGGTTCATTTTCTGATTGAGAATGGAGAATACCAGTATTTTTATGACATTACCTGTAAAGAACCTCTTTTTGATCAGATGAAAAACCGGAAATACACAGTAAAGGAAATCCGGACCATTTTATCCGATCTGTACCGATGTATACATGTGATGGAAGAATATCTGCTGGATATTAACCTCCTGATGGTGGAACCGGAATACATATTTTTCGATAAAAAGAAACATGCATATTGTTTTTGTTTTTATCCGGAAAAGAAAGGGACTTTTGAAACGGCTTTCCGCGGGCTGCTGGAATATTTTATGAATTTCCTGGATTATCAGGATGAAAGTACAGTTGTGCTGGTTTTCAGTATGTATCAGAAAGCACGAAA
>JALETI010000212.1 GCA_022781515.1 Lachnospiraceae bacterium | reverse complement strand
AAAAAATGATATGATATTGTCCGTACCTGCGTATCTGCCCGGCAGATATGCAGGATGCGCGGATATGGCGGAATTGGCAGACGCGACAGTTTTAGGTGCTGTTTTCGAGAGGAGTGCAGGTTCGAGTCCTGTTATCCGCATAAAAAAGGCGAAAATGATGATTCGATCATTTTCGCCTTTTTTGTGTGCAGAGAATGGAAATCAAAACGGCCAGAAATCCTTCCGATGCTATTGTACTTGTTATATTATTTTAATCGTTTTAACAGTTCAAGGGTGAATTCATACACCCTTTTTACGGAAGAAATATGCATCCGCTCTCTGGGTGTGTGAATATCGATGATATCCGGTCCGTATGAGATGCAGTCCAGACCGGGAAGTTTATTGGAGAAGATGCCGCATTCGAGACCTGCATGGATTGCGTTCACGCTGCAGTCTTTTCCGTACATTTCACGGTACAGGGCAACTGCCTGATCGCGAAGAGGAGAGTCTTCCCTGTATTCCCAGGCAGGGTAGTCACCGCTGAATTCACATCTTCCTCCGGTGAATTCGGTCAGGAATACCAGCTTGTCAATCAGTGCTTCCTTGCTGGAACCCACAGAACTTCTCAGCGAGAAGCTGCAGTGAAGCTCTTTTTCATTCAGATACAGAATTCCGAGATTCAGAGAGGTTTCAACCAGCCCGGGTATGCTGGAACTCATACGCTGAATGCCGCCGGGATAATTCATAAGCAGGAAAATAACCATCCCGCTGGAACGGGTGTCCAGCATGTGGGAGATTTCTTCCGGTCCACGTTTGAAAGTAATTGTAAGATTCGGATCGGTTACACTGTATTCATGTTTCAGTTCCGATTCAACTGTGCGAATGGTTTCTTCGAAGGTTTCACAGTCCCTTGAAGTGACATAAAGAACCATATCGGTCTGAACGGGAATGGCGTTGTCTTTTAATCCGCCTTTGATATCCGCAATCCAGAATTCACACTGATTGTCCAGTGCATAAAGAAGACGTCCGGCTAACTGGTTGGAATTGGCTCTCCACTTATCAATTTCTGCTCCGGAATGTCCTCCGGTCAGGCCAGTGATGGATACATTGTAACGAACCGCCATATCGGTCATGCGATTCATGGGGGTAATACAATCCATGCGGATTCCCCCTGCACAGCCCACAAGGAAGCTGCCCTCTTCTTCGCTGTCCAGATTCAGCATGATGCGTCCCCTGATTTCGGAAGTATCCAGAGTAGTTGCACCGAGGAGGCCAACCTCTTCTTCGCTGGTAAGAATCACTTCCAGAGGTGGATGTTCGATGGTATCAGAAGTCAGGATTGCCAGTGCATATGCTACGGCAATTCCATCATCTGCCCCCAGGGTTGTTCCGTCGGCACGAACGATATCGTCTTCCACAATTAATGTGAGACCGTCCTTTTCAAAATCAATGGAACAGTCACTGTTTTTTTCACAGACCATATCCAGATGTCCCTGGATGATGACCGGTGCGCTGTTCTCATATCCTTTTGTTCCGTTTTTGAAAATAATCACATTGTTGGATGTGTCCTGAATATAGCGAAGTCCATTTTCTTTTGCAACATTGACACAGTAATCGCTGATGGCTTTTGTATGGAAAGAGCCATGGGGAATACTGCAGATTTTATCAAAGTAATAAAATACATCTGCAGGCTGCAGATTTTTCAGTTCACTCATATTTTTACTGCTTTTGCATTTCCTTTCCTGATAATAGCGGTGTGCCTCATGGGGAACAGCACCTTTTGTAAAAAATATAACACGCTTTAATCGAAAGGGCAAGTTGAAACCTTTCCATACTATTGTTAAAGAAAATTTAATGATTTTCCTGATTTTATCTTAATGGAGAACATGTTATAGTAATGAAAATGAAATTGCAATTGAAATAGATCAGTTCGGAGGCGTTTATGTATAAAATTCTGGTTTGTGATGACGAAAAAGATATTGTTTCGGCATTGAAAATTTATTTAAGTGCAGAGAATTATGAAGTAACGGAAGCCGGCAACGGAAAAGAAGCAGTTGAGCTGGTGAAAAAGCAGGAGTTTCATCTGATTATTCTGGATATTATGATGCCGGTTATGGATGGAATCAGTGCATTGAATGAGATCAGAAAATTTTCCAATGTTCCGGTTATTTTCCTGACGGCCAAGGGAGAGGAGATCGATATGATTCTGGGACTCAATGTAGGGGCAGATGATTATATTACCAAACCTTTCCGTCCGGTTGAACTTCTGGCAAGAGTTAAGGCACAGATCCGCAGATATATGATGTTCGGAGGCGGGTCCGGTCAGCAGGAAACCAACCAGAAGTTGCTTCGGATCGGCGGCATTGAGATGGACGATTCCAGCAAACGGGTTACCGTTGAAGGGGAAGAGGTGAATCTGACACCAACGGAGTATGCCATGCTGAAGCTGTTTATGGAAAACCCCGGACATGTCTTTTCACCGGCAGTTATCTATCAGACAGTATGGAATGAATCCTATACCGGATCGGATCGCACGGTGCCGGTTCATATCCGTCATCTTCGGGAAAAGATTGAAATCAATCCTGCAAGTCCCCGATATCTGAAGGTTGTATGGGGACAGGGTTATAAATTTGATGGAGGAAATCGATGAAAAACCTGCTTTTTCATGTCAGACGCAGCAGCATACTGCAGACAGTGATTCTGCTGCTGCTGTCCGGAATGTGTGCACTGGTCTGTTTTGCCGGTATAGCTGTTCGTATTCTGCTGCATTACGGTTTGGAAGATCCCTATGCAAAAACATTCTATTTCGAAAACTGGCTGTATGAATTGCAGGAATTTTACGGAAAAGATGCAGATAGTATACGTAATTTTTTTATGAAATTGCAGGATGCAGCCCAGTATGTGATACAGGACAGTCGTCCGTTTTTCTGGCTCGTTACTGTAATCGGTGTATCTATGTTTGTGATGCTGATCTATCTTCTGGTGAGCGCAGGATATCACGGCGAGAAAAGGGAACCCCATCTGATGGGGTTGGAAAAAATCCCATACGATCTGTTTCTTCTGCTGTATTTCCTTTCTGTATATCCCTTGATTTATCTGGAAAGTACCATCATGGCCAACACCTGTATCATGACGGAAATCATGACATGCGGAATCCTTCTGATGAGTCTGGATTTCTTTCTGATATTATGCTTTATTATGATTACAACTGCAAAAATGCGGACAAATACTTTGATCCGGGGAACGTTGATTGCACTTTTTTTCCGTTTGATTCGATATGCACTGCACAATCTGCCTTTCATCTGGAAAGGAACTATTCTATGGGGAGGAAGTCTGCTTTTTTGTATCATGTTAACGATATATTATGCGCAGACAACTTCATACTGGGGGCGCTCCATACTGATTTCTCTTTTGTATCCGCTGCTGATGAGCCTGTTGTTTTTCGGAGGCATCTGGTTTCTGATTCAGATGAATTTTATCCGGAAAAAGGCACAGGGACTGGCGGAAGGACAGCTGGATGAAGAGGATGATGGGGAAAAGGGATTTCTTTTTCCTTTTGTTAGAGAGTGTCTTGATAATCTGAGCCGTATTTCCGAGGGGATGAATGCAGCTGTCAATGAAAAAATGAAAAGCGAACGTTTTCAGACAGAACTGATTACCAATGTATCCCATGATATTAAGACACCTTTGACATCCATCATCAATTATCTGGACTTTCTGTCCAATGAAGAAAGAAAGGAGCAGCCGGATCAGGCGGTTGTTCATGAATATATTGAAGTGCTGGAGCGGCAGTCTGTCCGTCTGAGGAAACTGATTGAGGATCTGATTGAAGCCTCCAAAGCTTCTTCCGGTTCTCTGAAAGTAGAAAAAGAACCCTGTGAACTGCGGATTTTTCTGGAACAGATTGCCGGAGAATACGAAGAACGGCTGGAACGGGCCAATCTGACGCTGAACCTGTCTGTTCCGGAGGAAGAAGTGATTGTGGAAGCGGATGGCCGTCATCTGTGGCGGGTGATCGATAATCTGCTGCAGAATGCCTGCAAATATGCCATGTCCGGAACACGGGTTTATCTGCAGCTTCAGGTCTGTGAAGAACAGGCAATGATTGTGATTAAAAATGTATCAGCCGGTGAATTGAATATTCCGGCGGAAGAACTGATGGAGCGGTTTGTCAGAGGGGATCGGTCCAGGCATTCCGAAGGCAGTGGTCTTGGTCTTTCCATTGCCAAAAGTCTTACAGAACTGCAGGGAGGCAGATTCGCCATTGAAATTGATGGGGATCTGTTTAAAACAGCAGTCGGTTTTCCGATTCTGAAGATGGATACCCAGGAAATATCGCAGGAAGAGATCTGATTCAAATCGGTGCTTACAGAGTTCAAATCGACGCTTACGGAAATAAAAGCCATGATACGGACAAGATGAAAATTCAAGTCTGTATCATGGCTTTTTGAATGATCCGGTTATGAAAGCGGCGGATGCCGCTATTTATCAGTCAGCAAATCGGATGCGGACAGCATTTTCCAGTAATGCGGCAGTGGCTTCACTGCCGCCGAATGCTGCGCTGTTGATCCTCAGCATAACGCGGGGATTGTTGCCCATTTCGTCACCGGTCACATATTTGTAGTAACCTGCTCTCTGGGAACTCTTTTTTCGCAGGAGACGGGTTGCTTTTTCTTTGTTCAGCTCATGTTCGGCCATGATTCTGCCGATCCGGTAATCATCCGGTGCGCAGATAAAAACATTAAAAACATCATCCCGGTCTTCCAGAACATAGTCGGCACAGCGTCCCACAATAATACAGGATTCACCTTCTGCCAGCTGGCGGATAATATCACATTCGGCTTGCATCAGTTTGTCGGCAATGAGGGGAGTATTGTTGTTGCCGATGGAAAGCAGACTTTTGCGAAGCAGAGTCATGGATTCATCTTCCTGAACCAGGCAGTCTTTAACAAATCCGGTTTTTTCCACAGCCATATCAATCAGAGTACGGTCATAGCATTTTACACCCAGTTTTTTTGCCAGAAGTTTGCCGATTTCCGCACCGCCGCTTCCGAATTCTCTTCCGATTGCTACTACAAAATGTTTCATGATGTATACCTCCTCTCGGGAAATAAGGCAAAATGAAATTGCCATTTTATGTTTTGGGACTGAAAATGTATATTCATTTAAGTAAGTATAAAATACATTTTCTCTTAAAAAAATACTATGATACAAAATTATCAAAAATATAATAAATATATCGAAATATATGTTTGATATATTAGAATTGTACATTATATTTTTCGAAAAGTCAATTAAAAAGCCGGGTCAAACCGGGAATAAGAGGATTATTTTATAGAAATAAATCAAATATTCAGAAAATAGAATCAACATACGTAATCATTTTATATCAGTGACCAATTTATTCTTGCATAAATATGGAAAAATGATATGATATTCAATGTAGAGATGCGTTTTTGCATACGAATATGCGGAAACGTATCAGAGTACTGGTAGAATCCGGAGACACAAATGATAAATCCCCTCTTGTTTTGTGTCTTTCCTGTTCTGACAGAAGGTGTGGTCTTGTTTCACCGGTATTTAGTGTGGATCATACTAGTGAAACAGACGGTGTTTCGGAACAGGATATTCTGTTTAAATGATTTTAACTGTAAAAAGGATGGAAAAAAGCAATGGAAATCAGATATGAAAAGCAATACAGCCATCACCTTGGCAGAGATATGGAATTTAAGATTTACGGTCATGCCGGAAAGGCCATGTTATACATTCCCTGTCAGAATGGCCGTTTCTTTGATTTTGAAAATTTCAGGATGCATGAAACAATGGCTCCCTGGATTGAATCCGGAAGGCTGCAGGTCTTTTCCGTTGATACGATTGATGCGGAAACCTGGTCCAATACCAATGGGGATCCGAGATGGCGGATCGAACGTCATGAACAGTGGGTTCGTTATCTGATTCAGGAAATCGTTCCGCAGATGATCAATCGCTGCAGAGAAACAAACCATGAAGCAGATCCGAAACTGATGGTGTTCGGAGCAAGCATGGGTGCCATGCATGCAGGTAATTTATATTTCCGTTTCCCTGATATTTTTGACAGCGGCATTGCATTAAGCGGTATGTATGACTCGGAACTTGGATTCGGCCATTACATGGATGATCTGGTCTATATGAATTCACCGGTTCACTTCCTGTCCAATATGCCGGAAGATCATCCGTATATGGACCTGTATCGCAGAGGACAGATGATCATCTGTGTCGGTCAGGGTGCATGGGAAAATGAGACCCTTCCGGCAACGAGAAGACTGGATGCGGTTCTGAAAGCGAAAAACATTCCGGTATGGGTGGACTTCTGGGGACATGATGTTTATCATGACTGGCCCTGGTGGTATCGTCAGACCGGCTATTTCATGACAAAATTACTTGGAGAAGCTTAAGGCTGAATTCAGAGGTAAATGAATTTAACAAGTTAACAAGTAAATAGAAATCCCCACTTCTGACATCATCGATGATAAGTGGTGGGTGAAAAAAGGATAATCGGAAAACCGAAACCACAGAAAGGATATAGATATGAAGAACTTTATTTTTATTTCCCCCAACTTTCCCACAAATTACTGGCAGTTCTGTGACCGCCTGGCAAAGAATGGCGTCAATGTGCTGGGTATTGGTGACTGTCCCTATGATGATCTGGTTCCCGGACTGAAAAAAGCTCTGACCGAATATTACAAGGTCGGAAGTCTGGAAAACTATGATGAAGTCTATCGTGCAGTTGCATATCTGACGTTCCGCCATGGACGCATTGATGCGCTGGAAAGCAACAACGAATACTGGCTGGAACAGGATGCAAGACTTCGTGATGATTTCAACATCCCCGGTTTCCGTACAGCAGATATGGAGCGCATCAAGTACAAATCCAAAATGAAAGCGTATTATAAGCAGGCAGGTATTCCCACTGCAAGATATCATATCGTTGACAACAAAGAAGGATGTCTGGCATTTATTGCAGAAGTGGGTTATCCTGTAATTGCAAAACCGGATAATGGCGTGGGCGCCAGCCATACCTGCCGTATTTCCAATGAGGCAGAGCTGGATGCATTCTTTGGTGAAAAAATGCCTGTTACCTATATTATGGAAGAGGCGGTAAACGGACAGGTATGTTCTTATGATGCAATTATTAATTCCAACGGAGATCCGATTTTTGAGTCCGGTAATGTGACAGGCTCTTCCATTATGGATGTTGTAAATGAAAGTCAGGACAGTTTCTATCACATCGTAAAGAATCTGCCGGATGATGTCCGTGATGCAGGCCGCAGAACTGTAAAAAGCTTCGGGGCAAAGAGCCGTTTTGTTCATCTGGAATTCTTCCGTCTTCTGGAAGATCAGGCAAGCCTTGGAAAGAAGGGTGATATTGTCGCACTGGAAGTGAACATGCGTCCCAGCGGCGGCTACACACCTGAAATGCTGAATTATGCCAATGGTACAGATGTTTACACAATCTGGGCAGATATGATCACATATGACAGCACCCAGTTCCCTCAGGCAGAACACTATTACTGCGGTTTTGTGGGACGCCGTGATGGAGACAGCTATGCACTGGATGACAACAGTCTGATTGGCAAGTATGCGCTGCAGGTCTGCCAGTGCGGACGGATTCCGGATGCATTGTCAGGTGCCATGGGCAACCGCATGTTCCTGGCTAAATTCACAGAATACGATGAATTGATGGAATTCTTCCGTGATGCCATGCAGCATGTATAATCACAGCAATTTTTTATCACCCGGAACCCCGGGTGGGGGTTGTAACCGGAAATGAGCAGGAGTATAATAGTGAATTACCGGGGCATATCCGGGTTTGGCGGCAGACAATTATGAGAAGGTATCTGCTGGCTGATCAGGAGTCCGGATTCCGGTGGAAAGGAATGAACATATGCAGGAATATGAAGTAGTCTGGGAAATTTTCAATGAGTGTGCAAACAATCAGATGCGAGATGTATTTTTTAAGGAAATAACCACAGATGATCCGGAGGCGGAAGTGCGCAAGCTGCTGAAAGACAGCGCAGATGCTGTGATCACCAGAGAAGATATGTCGGATGGCTCCATTGTATTTCATGTGGATGCTTCAGGTCTTCTCCAGCGTTATTCGTTTACTCCGGTATAAATCATTAAAATCAATATTTCGAAAGGGGATTCAGATATGATGCACGAAGGACATCACCATCATGACCATGACTGTTGTCATGAACATACACATGGAGGCCATACCCATACACATGAGCATTCTCATGAAGCGTCTGTCGGCGCAAGTGAACCTGTAAAGAGAGCAGTTACTATGCTGAACTATATGTACAGTCATAATTCCGATCATACAGAAGAACTTGCCGATATGGGTAAAAAACTGCGTGAACTGGGCGAAAATGCAGCTGCAGATGAAATTGATGCTGCAGTAGCGGCAATGCGTGAAGGCAATGCAAAACTGCATGATGCTCTGCACAAAATCAGTGCGGAATAGTGAGTCATCATAGTTCATACAGACAGAAAAAAGCGCGAAGGAGGAGGTTTTATCATGTGTCTTGCCAGAGTATATGGACGCAAAACAAACGAGGACGAAGTTTTAGTAGCTGACAGTATTGCAAATATTATTCCGGAAGGAAAGAAAATCCGTTTGCTTGATATTTTCGGTGATGAAACAGTAGTTGAAGGAACATTAATCAGCATGGATCTGGAAAGAAGTACCGTTCGGATCGCGCTGGAAAACTGATCAGATACAGT
>JALETI010000105.1 GCA_022781515.1 Lachnospiraceae bacterium | reverse complement strand
AATTTGGTGTGCAGTCCCTTTTTCATGCTTCAACCCGGTCAGAAGGGTTGGCTTGAAGTGCTCATTTATTTCAGGAATCCGTTGATGATCTGTTCTTCAGCTTCTTCCTCTGTCAGTCCCAGGGTCATCAGCTTGATGATCTGTTCACCGGCAATTTTGCCGATGGCCGCTTCATGGATCAGTGCAGCATCCAGATCGTTTGCTTCCAGCTGAGGGATTGCAAGGATCTTTGCATTGCCCATGATGATGGCATCACATTCGGTGTGGCCGTTGCATGCGGCGTTGCCGGTGATTTTGGAATCGAACTTCTGATAGGAGTTATCCTTGGCTACGGAACGGGATACCACGTCTGCGCTGGCTCCTTCTCCGTTCAGTCTTACTTCATAGCTGCTCAGGGCAACCTGATCGCCGTGTGTCATCAGACGTTCACGAACCAGGAGCTTGGAACCGGCTGCCAGATCTGCAGTTGTTACACGATTGGTGTTGTCTACACCCTTGATCTGAACCATTTCCATTTCCATGACAGCATTTTCATCCAGATTTACAACAGTGCCGGGGTTCAGGATACGTTTGCCTGCGCCGTCACCGGAACCGTAATGCTTTTCCACATACTTTACTCTGGAATTTTTACCGATGAAGAAACGATGGATACCATCATGCTCGGAGTCCTGATTACCGCAGTTGTCAATACCGCATCCTGCTACGATAACCACGTCACAGTCTTCTCCCACATAGAAATCGTTATAGACAACTTCCTTTAAACCACTCTTGCTTAATACAACAGGGATGTGTACACTTTCGAATTTGGTACCGGGTTTGATACGGATATCAATACCGGATCCGTCTTCTTTGGAAATGATATCAATATTGGCTGTGGTCACACGGCCCGCAGTTTCACTGTTGGAACGAATATTGTAAGCGCCTTCGGGTACAGAGTGAAGGTCAGCCACTTCTGCAAGAATTCTTTTCTGGATTTCGTCCAGTTTTAATTCGCCTGTTTCCGGATTAAAATCGATCATTATGCTTTACCTCCCTGAAATCTGTCACACATATCCACTGCGGATGAAGTGCCCAGCAGCTGAGGAAGGATTTCTTCCCTGGGTCCCTGTTTGGCAATGCGTCCGTCAGCCAGAACGATTACCTGATCTGCAATGTTCAGGATTCGTTCCTGGTGGGAAATAATAATAATGGAACCGTCCTGGTTCTTTTTCTGCATGCGTTCAAATACCTGAATCAGGTTCTGGAAACTCCACAGGTCGATACCTGCTTCCGGTTCGTCGAATACGGACAGCTGGGTACCTCTTGCCAGTACGGTGGCGATTTCAATACGCTTCAGTTCGCCGCCGGAAAGGCTGGCATTGACTTCACGATTGATGTAATCCTTTGCACAAAGACCAACTTCGGCCAGATACTCACATGCATCTGCAGCGGACAGGTGTTTCTTTGCGGCAATACGGATCAGATCCAGCACCTGAATGCCTTTAAAGCGGACAGGCTGCTGAAAAGCGAAGCTGATACCCATGTTTGCACGTTCTGTGATCGTTTTATCTGTAATATCCTCTCCGTTAAAATAAATCTTACCGGAGGTAGGTTTTTCAATTCCGGCAATCAGTTTCGCCAGTGTGGATTTACCGCCGCCATTGGGACCGGTAATTACTACGAATTTTTTCTCATCCACAGTCAGGCTGATGTCTTTAATGATCTCTTTTTTCCCCTTTTCATCCTCGACATCAAAGGAAACGTTCTTTAATTCCAGCACGTTATCACCTCAATAGTTTTCTCTGAATTTTCCGACTTTTTCATACCTTTGCATCATGGGTCGGAACCTTTTGACTCCAATATCATAAAAAAGGTATACCGTCAGAACCATTAACTATCATATCACAAAAACAGCTGCAACGATAGCACTTTTTATACAAATCATACAAAGTTATAGGGGAATCTCCGTTACAAAGGAGCTTTTGCAGAAGTTTCCAGAATTGTTCTCCATTTGAATTGAAAATCAAATGGGAATAAATCTCGAGTCCGCGCCTTTGATCGGTATCAGGATCGAATGGATTCCTTGGTCATGATCAGCTCAGCCTTTCCGTAACTGGTATAGTAAGGGATACAGCCGTCCCGGACCATACAATGCAGTTCATGATAAGTGGTGTTTTTGTCCAGAATCCGCTGGCACAGGATGATCATATCTTTTAATAGACGAAGATCCGGTATGTTGCAGCAGGAGACCCGTGACTGATATTCCTGCTGATAATGTCCGCCGCAGAATCTCCAGGTCTCATCCACTCCCAGTTCTTCCAGGTGTCTGCATGCTTCGATGAGATGCGTGTGATATTCTTCTATGGTGAGACAGCCTTCAATCTGCATCCAGCATCCGCATCCGGAACCAATGGCGTCACCGGTGAATACGGTTTTGTTGATTTTATCGACAATCAGGACAGAACCGGGTGTATGACCGCCCAACGGTACGATTTCCAGACGGATTCCGTCTGATTGAAACTGCTCAGGCATGGGGAGAAGTTTGTCTGCAGATCGGAAACTCAGCTGGGATGCCTGATATTTTCCGTTGCTGAAGCGTGTATGAGACTTGTAGATATCCAGATCTTTTTCATGAAGATAGATATTGACAGACTCCGGAAAATCGCCGGTGTGTCCGATGTGATCAATGTGTCCGTGGGTCAGAATGACTTTAAGAGGTTTATCGGTCTGCTGCAGAATGTAACGGTACAGGTTATCCGTATCCATTCCGGTATCAATCAGCAGAGCTTCATTGCTGCCCTCCAGAAGATAGAGGACATCACCTTCTTTATCAATAATACGGGTTGTCTGATGATTCAGCTTATCCATTATATATGCCATGGCTCTGTTTCACTCCTGTCTGATGAAGTCTTTTGTATTTTTCTGAAAAATCTGTATTTTTCGGAAAATAAAGTGTTCCAGATCTGTCTGTTTCTATTTATTATAAGGAAATTCATCAGCGGTGTAAAGTGTTGAATTGCTGTAAAAAGGACAGAAAAAACCCGGCAGTATACAGCAGGTTTTAACGGGTTGGGCTATAGCTTTCTATACTGTCGGGCAACAGGGGCATCCGAAGATGCAAAGCAAAGTATACCGTTAATCGGGAAAATGTGCAAGCTTTTTTTCAGATTTCATATCCATTGGACAAAAAACAATAGAAATGATAAAATAATTTCTGATATTCTGAGGATTTGGAAAAGGAGAGGACAAACGAAATGAGTGAGAAAATTCGTCTTACACAGATGACAAAAACTTCCGGTTGAGCAGCGAAAATAGGTCCTGAGACCCTTGCCCAGGTTCTGGGTAAGCTGCCCCGTTTTTATGATGAAAATCTGCTGGTTGGGATTGAAACATCGGATGATGCGGCAATTTATAAAATTACAGATGACATTGCTTTGATTCAGACGGTGGATTTCTTTACTCCGGTGGTGGATGATCCCTATACATTTGGTCAGATTGCAGCGGCCAATTCCCTGAGTGATGCCTATGCCATGGGTGGTGTACCGAAGATTGCACTGAATATTGTCGGATTCCCCAATTGCCTGGATCCATCTATTCTGGGGGATATTCTGGCAGGTGGTGCAGACAAAGTAAAGGAAGCGGGTGCCGTTCTGGTGGGCGGCCATTCGGTTCAGGATGATGAACCGAAGTATGGTCTTTGCGTATCCGGTTTTGTTCATCCGGATAAAATCTATAAAAATTACGGCTGCAGACCGGGAGATACCCTGATTCTTACCAAACAGATCGGAAGCGGTGTTGTAAATACTGCCATCAAAGCGGAAATGGTTTCCGAACAGGCGGAAAAAGAAGCCATCCGTGTCATGTCATCGCTGAATAAAAAAGCGAAAGAGGTAATGGAACATTATCCGATCCATGCATGTACGGATGTCACCGGTTTTGGATTGCTGGGACATGCCATTGAAATGGCAGAGGCAAGCAAGGTAACCTTTAATATTCAGGTGAATAAAATTGCATATATTGAAGATGCAGTTTCCTATGCGCAGATGGGATTGGTACCCGGAGGTGCCTACAATAACCGCAGCTATTTTCGCAAGAAAGTGGAAACCGGCGATGTGGATGTCTGTCTGGTGGATCTTCTCTATGATCCGCAGACTTCCGGCGGTCTTCTTTTCAGCGTGGATTCGCAATATGTGGATTCCATCATGGATGATTTTGAAAAGAAAGGTATGGATACAAAGGTATCGGTAATCGGAACGGTGGAAGAGGACTGCGGCAGTTACGTAAAGCTGAGATCGTGATGAACAAGAAAGGGCGGGAATTACCCGCCCTTTTTGTTTTTACGGCAGATATTCTGAATTTCAGAATATCCTGCCGATTTATCTTTTTATGTATTTTCCTGATGAGATAAATCAATTTTCATATTAATCTGATACTGAAACAGGATTTTTTGTTTAATCGTCGTATTCTACGGCTTTGTCATACAGATCTTCCACGTCTTTTCCAGGAGCAGGAGTAGCCAGTGATACGATCACACCCACAATCAGACCTGCGAAGAAGCCGGGAATGATTTCATAGATGGCTGTGGAAGCCAGGAACTGAAGCCATAAAATATCAACAATAGCACCAACAAGGATGCTGGCAACTGCACCCTGGAAGTTGAATCTCTTCCAGAATAAGCTTAACAGAATAGCAGGTCCGAATGCGGCACCGAATACTCCCCATGCATTGGATACAAGTCCCATGATGGAACCGGCATTGGGATTAATGGCAATCATCAGTGCACAGATTGCAATGATCAGAACAACAACACGACCTGCCCAGAGCATTTCCTTATCACGTGCCTTGTCTTTACGGATAATGGGCTGGTATACATCGCTGGCAAATGCAGATGCAGCAGCCAGCAACTGGGAATCAGCTGTACTCATGGAAGCTGCCAGAACAGCAGAAAGCAGGATGCCGGACAGGAGACCGGGGAAAATCTTTCTTACCATGGTGATAAATACCAGAGAGTCTGTATAGGTTGTTTCATCGTATCCGAGATACATACGTCCTATGATACCGATCAGTGCAGCAAAGATAACAATCAGAACTGTCCATGTAATACCGATCTTTGCGGATTTTTTCAGGGACTTCTGTGATTCCAGAGACATGAAACGGATGATGATATGGGGCATACCGAAATAACCGAGCCCCCATCCGAATCCGGATACAATATCCTGCCAGCTGGATACGGGATTCCAGTATTCTGCAGGAATGGCTGATACAGTGGAAGCATCCAGCATGGTTGCGGCAAAGATGGGAGCAATCAGCATGGCTCCAAGCATAATCATGCCCTGGAAAAAGTCTGTCCAGCATACGGCAGAAAAACCGCCGAGGGATACATATCCAATGATAATAACTGCCGCCAGATACATGGCTGTGGTGGCAGGCATACCGATTACGGTATTAAAAAGAGTACCGCAGGCTTTGATGCTGGAAGCGGAATAAATCGTATAGGCAATCAGGAACACAGCAGCACAGATTACCTGAAGTGCTCTGGATTTTGACAGAAAACGGTTGGTAAGGTACTGCGGAATCGTAATGGAATCGTTGGCAACGATGGAAAAGCGGCGCAGTCTGGGTGCTTCCACCAGCCAGCTGATGGTGTAGCCCACAGCAAGCCCCACGGAAATCCATACCTGGCCAAGCCCCAGCGCATAAATAGAAGTGGGGAGGCCCATCAGTACCCACGCACTCATGTCGGAAGCACCGGCTGAGAGTGCGGTAACCCAGGGCCCCATTTTACGTCCGCCCAGGAAGTAGGTTTTTTCGCCGCCATTTCTTGATTTTATAAAGAAATAGACGCCGATTGACAGCATAAAGATCAGATAAATGACAAATACTGCAATTTCTGTTACATTCATAGCATTTCTTTCCTTTCTTTTTCTTTTTTCAAATCGATGCCTGCTGATACCGGTGCCTGAAGCAGGAAAACAGCAAAACCGAATAACCGGATAAATACTTCGCTCATGCCGGAGTGAATCTGTAAAATGAATATTTATACATATGGATGGACATCGAACGGTGAAAAATAACAGTTTAGCAGAGTAAAGCGTTCAAACTTTTATCTCCTGCAGACTGATATGGCATATCATACCATAAGCAATGATTATAATCAAGAAAATTGAATATTTTTTGTATTTTTTGTAAATCTATTTGGCGGATACGCCACACCGAGGAAACACGCAGTGTTTTTGAGGTTGTCTTTGAACAGTAACTTCAGAGCCAAGCAGATTTACACAAAAGTGCGGTGAATGCATACTTGCACAAAATGAATTTTCGTGTTACTATCATTAGCGTCAATGATCGAGTGTTCGAGACCTTCCACTCGTAAAACAAAACTAAAGGAGTATGTACTATGACAATTAAGAAAAGTGATGAAAAAGTGATTCACATGGTTCAGGCTGCCATGATTGCAGCCGTGTATGTCGCCCTTACATTACCGATTCAGCCCATTGCTTACGGACCGATTCAGTTTCGTGTTTCAGAAGCACTTACGATTCTGCCTTACTTTACGTCGGCAGCAATACCGGGTGTGACAATCGGATGCTTTCTTTCCAATATTCTGATGGGTGCACCTCTTCCGGATATTATCTTCGGAACACTGGCCACGCTGATCGGAACGATTTTCTCCAGAATGCTTCGCAGACAGAAGTTTCTGGTTTGTATTCCTCCGATTCTGTCCAACGCTCTGATCATTCCGTGGGTGCTGAAGTTTGCATATGAATTCGAAGATGCAGTTCCATTTATGATGCTTACCGTTGGTGCGGGGGAAGTGCTTGCAGCGGGGGTATTGGGAACGATGCTTTTGCTGGCACTGGAACGCTGTAAGAATATGGTATTTGGAGTGCAGAGCGCCCGATAGAATCTGTCTATTGAATCCTTAATCAATAAAAAGAGTAGGCCTGTTGTCGTATCCCCATCCGACAACAGGCCTTTCCCTTTACAAACTATCTAGAAGAACTTATACGCAATGGATTAGTGGATCATCTCCGAATTGTTTCGGAGAAATCCTCTTCTCAGAGATATGAATGCTGAACGCATAGCTTTCGATTTTTCCCCATGAACCGAAAGCTATAAGCTCATGGTGTGCGTCAGGTGACAGTACCCCATACAGATTGCTCTGCATCTGTCAGCTGAATCACGGTGACAGTTTTCATAATTTTCCGTTCAATTATACCCCATTGACTCATATGTGAAATCCCTCAATACATACAAACAACTGATATAACCCTTATATGTTTTCTGTCTGGTTGATGTCCCTCGTAAGAAATCGGAAACCAGCCCTCAATCAGGTTTCTGACGTCTTCGTTTGAACTATCCCTATTATCCACGAAAAGCATATGTTTGTCAATAATATATTAAAAAAAAACAAAATTGTATCAGAATTCGTCAAAATGATGTAACTAAAAATAGGGAAAATGAGAGAAAAATTACAAAATGAAAGGAATTATACAGAAATTATAAAGAATATATATAAAGAAACTAAAAAAAAATAAAATAAATTGTGTAAAATGGAAAAAGCAGGAAAACAGAGTAAAAATATAGAAAAAGTAAAATTTTTATTAACAAAAGTGTGCGGTTTAAAAAACTTTATTTGATAATAAAGTAACAAACTGCTATCCTGTAAGTATCATTTTATAAAGCACCGTTATAATTTACAGGAGGATGATTATGACATACAATCTGCAAAAGGAAGTAAATGAAGCTGTCAGGGCAGGTGAGCAGTCGCTAAGCAGTCTTCGCCGGGTTCTGAAGAGTCTGGACAGTGCGAGAAACTGGGGAGTTTTTGATATGTTTGGAGGCGGCGGACTGACTGGTCTGATCAAACATGCCAGGATTAATGATGCCACATCCAATATGAATCAGGCCAAAAGAGATCTGCAGATTTTTGAACGGGAACTGCAGGATGTGGTTGCATATAAAGACATCAAGGTGGAAATTGACAGCTTTCTGATTTTTGCGGACTTTTTCTTTGATGGGTTTCTCGCCGATTATCTGGTACAGAGAAAAATAAACCAGACCCGTCAGGAGGTGGAACAGGCCATCTGCCATGTGGAGCGGATACTGAGCGACCTGCGGCGGTATAACTGACCAGAGCATATCCGACAGGAGGGATTCAGGATGATTGACGTTTGAGAAAATTTATATAACCATATATAAAAAAGGGCTGGAAAGCAGCCCTTTTTTATATGGAACAAAAGGGAATATACTGATGCATATAATTCGCAGAAATCACATAAGTATTCATTTGGACGCTGCAGAAAAAGTGATGAAAGAATAGCAAAAACAGTCATGCAGAGAACCTTTAAATATTGACAGGAAAAATGTATTTCACACAATTAAAAATAGTGCAAAATAGATGAAAAAAATTTAAAAAACAAAGTTGTATTGACATAACATACAATAAATGATAGACTCGGATTAAAGATTGAGAAAAAAATAACATGCTCATTTCGGATACATGATTGATTTTTTATCTGTTCAATATAGTTTTATTCTGCAACATAATAATTCAGCGTAATATGCTGAATTTTGCTATTTTGTTTATCCGGTTACCGATTTACAAGCACACTGCCGTATGGTTGTGTATTTTTTTTCGGTCATATATTATAGGAAATAATTATTGATGTAATAGATAATCTTTATGAATATATAGACAAAGCCTATCATTAATATTTATATGGAGGCATTACATATGATTTCCTTTATGCAGGTATTTCTGCATATTTTATAAAGGCAAAGGAAATTCCATCGGTTCATTCAGGCAACTGAACAGATGGTATGTCCGACAGGTTACAGCGGATGGACAACTGTTTTTATTATGCATTTGTGCAGTAATAGAATGGATACCCTCTGCAGTGCCTGGAAAGGGCAGAAATGCAGGAACATTTTTTAGCAAGGAGGTAAGGCAATGGCTAAAAAACCCACTGTTCCCTTTACAGGGACGAAGGAACAGGAAGAAGCGCTGTTAAAGGTGATCGCTGAATTAAAGGATACCAAGGGTGCGCTGATGCCTATCATGCAGAAAGCACAGGATATTTATGGATATCTTCCTTATGAAGTGCAGAAGATTATTTCCGACAATACCGGTATCCCGATCGAAAAGATTTACGGTGTTGCAACATTCTATGCTCAGTTTGCATTGCAGCCTAAGGGTAAATACAGAATTTCTGTATGTCTCGGTACTGCATGTTATGTTAAAGGTTCAGGAAAAGTTTATGAGAAGCTGCAGAGCGTACTTGGTCTGAAAGAAGGCGAATGTACTCCTGACGGCAAGTTCTCTCTGGAATCCTGCCGTTGTGTTGGTGCGTGCGGACTTGCACCGGTTATGATGATTAATGAAGACGTTCACGGACGTCTGCTGCCCGATGACGTTGATAAGATTCTGGCACAGTATCAGTAGGAGGTAGAGCATATGAAAACGCTTGAAGAATTAAATGCGATAAAAGCTAAAATGGCGGATGTCGTTGGATTCCGTTCCGAAGAGAAGGGTGCAGTAAAATCATGCCAGTATGAGCGTCAGGTTCTGGTATGTGCAGGTACAGGCTGTACTTCATCCGGCAGTGTAAAGATTGCTGCCAAATTAGAAGAAGAAATCGAAAAAGCCGGCCTTAAGGATAAGGTTATTGTAATCAAGACAGGCTGTCACGGTCTCTGTGCGCTGGGTCCCGTTATGATTGTTTATCCCGAAGCTGCTTTCTATTCCAATATGGAAATCGAACATGTAGAAGAAATCGTTGCTGAACATCTGGTTAAGGGCAACGTTGTTACCAAGTATCTGTATCAGGAAACCGTTACCGACAGCGGTATTATTTCCATGCATGAAACTCACTTCTACAAAAAGCAGAACCGTGTTGCTTTAAGAAACTGTGGTGTAATCGATCCCGAACAGATCGAAGAATATATTGCAAGAGATGGTTATCAGGCTCTGTATCAGTGTCTGCATGAAAAGAGCCAGAAGGATGTTGTGGATATCATCATGGCATCCGGACTTCGTGGCCGAGGCGGCGGCGGATTCCCCACAGGTCGTAAGTGGCTCTTTGCCATGGGCGGTGAACCCGGCACACAGAAGTATGTTTGCTGTAACGCCGATGAAGGCGATCCGGGTGCATTCATGGACCGTTCCGTTCTGGAAGGCGATCCCCATGTAGTACTGGAAGCGATGGCAATTGCAGGTTATGTTATCGGTGCTAACCAGGGTTATATCTATGTTCGTGCTGAATATCCCATCGCTGTACAGCGTCTGGAAATTGCGATCAAGCAGGCTGAAGAATACGGCATGCTGGGCGACAACATCTTCGGTACTGATTTCTCATTCCGTATTGGTCTGAGACTTGGTGCAGGTGCATTCGTATGTGGTGAAGAAACCGCTCTGATGACCTCTATCGAAGGTAACCGTGGTGAGCCTCGTCCCCGTCCTCCGTTCCCTGCAGTGAAGGGTCTGTTTGCAGCTCCCACTATCTTAAATAACGTTGAAACATGGGCAAACATTCCTCAGATCATCCTGCGCGGCGCTGACTGGTTTGCAGGCATGGGTACTGAAAAATCACCGGGTACCAAGGTATTCGCTCTCGGCGGTAAGGTTAACAACGTTGGTCTGGTTGAAATCCCCATGGGTACTACTCTTCGTGAAATCATCGAAGAAATCGGCGGCGGCATCCCGAACGGCAAGAAGTTCAAGGCTGCACAGACCGGCGGTCCTTCCGGCGGATGTATTCCTGCTTCCAACTACGATGTAGAAATCGACTATGATAACCTGATTGCCATCGGTTCCATGATGGGTTCCGGCGGTCTGATCGTTCTGGACGAAGATGACTGTATGGTAGATATTGCCAAGTTCTTCCTGGAATTCACCGTTGATGAATCCTGTGGTAAGTGTACACCTTGTCGTGTAGGTACCAGAAGACTGCTTGAAATGCTGACTGACATTACAGAAGGCAGAGGTACACTGGAAACTCTGGACAAGATCAGAGAACTGAGCCAGTATCTGAAACAGAATTCACTGTGTGCACTGGGTCAGACAGCTTCCAACCCTGTACTGTCCACCATGAAGTTCTTCGAAGACGAATACATCGCTCACGTTGTTGACAAGAAGTGTCCTGCCGGCGTATGTAAGAGCCTGTTCCAGTATGCTATCGACGAAGAGAAATGTATCGGATGTACTCTGTGTGCAAAGAACTGTCCTGTTAATGCTATCTCCGGTGAAAAGAAGAAAGCTCATACGATCGATACAACCAAGTGTATCAAGTGTGGTGTCTGTGCTTCCAAGTGTAAGAAGCAAGCAATCGTTAAGAAATAAGGAGGCCGGCTGATTATGGAAAACGTTACAATCAAAATTAATGGTATGGAAGTAGCTGTACCTGCTGGTTCTACTATTCTTGAAGCAGCAAGATATGCAGGCATCGAAATTCCTACCCTTTGCTATTTAAAAGATATTAATGAAATCGGCGCTTGCCGTATGTGTGTTGTAGAAGTTAAGGGTGCAAGAAGCCTTGTTGCAGCTTGTGTATATCCCGTTAACCCCGGTATGGAAGTTATGACAAACACTCCTCTGGTTCGTGAATCCAGAAAGAAAACTCTGCAGCTTCTTCTTTCCAATCACGATAGAAAGTGTCTGTCCTGTGTACGTTCCGGCAACTGCGAACTGCAGACGCTGTGTAAAGAACTGGGTGTTGAAGACGATGGTTACTACGATGGTTTCAAACCGGAATATGAGCTGGATACTTCCGCTGCTCATATGGTTCGTGACAACAGCAAATGTATCCTTTGCCGCAGATGTGTAGCTGTATGTGCAAAGATTCAGAATATTGGTGTTATCGGTGCCAATGAACGTGGTTTCAGGACTTCCATCGGTTCTGCATTTGAAATGGGTCTGGGCGAAACCAGCTGTGTATCCTGCGGTCAGTGTATCGCTGTCTGTCCTGTAGGTGCCATCTATGAAAAGGATAAGACTGCTGAAGTATGGGCAGCAATCAATGATCCTGATAAATTTGTAGCAGTTCAGGTAGCTCCCGCTGTTCGTGCAGCTCTGGGAGAAGAATTCGGTTATCCCATGGGTACTCCCGTTCAGGGTCAGATGGCAGCAGCCCTGCGTCGTCTGGGCTTTGACAGAGTATTCGATACCAACTTCTCAGCCGACCTGACAATTATGGAAGAAGCACATGAATTCGTGGATCGTGTACAGAATGGCGGCAAGCTGCCCATGATCACTTCCTGTTCACCGGGCTGGATCAAATACTGCGAGCATTACTTCCCGGATATGACAGAAAATCTGTCATCCTGCAAGTCTCCTCAGCAGATGTTTGGTGCTACACTGAAGACCTATTATGCACAGAAAGCAAATATCGATCCCAAGAAGATCGTAAGTGTCAGTGTAATGCCTTGTACAGCTAAGAAGTTCGAAATCGGCCGTGATGATCAGAACGCAGCAGGTGTTCCCGATGTGGATATTTCCATCACCACAAGAGAACTTGCACGTATGATCAAGCAGGCTGGTCTTGATTTCTCCAAACTGCCTGAAGAAGGTTTTGATGATCCTCTGGGCGAAGGTACCGGCGCAGCTGTTATCTTCGGTGCTACCGGCGGTGTTATGGAAGCTGCTTTAAGAACTGCTGTTGAAGTTCTGACAGGCAAGGAACTGGAATGTGTAGATTTTACTGAAGTCAGAGGCGTTGAAGGCATCAAGGAAGCTACTTACAATGTAGCAGGCATGGACGTTAAGGTTGCTGTAGCATCCGGTCTGGGCAATGCCAAAGTTCTGTTAGACAAGGTAAAAGCAGGTGAAGCAGATTACCACTTCATCGAAATCATGGGATGCCCCGGCGGCTGTGTAAACGGCGGCGGTCAGCCTCAGGTTCCTTCCAGAATCCGCAACGTTGTTGATATCCGTGCAGAACGTGCAAAAGCTCTGTATGCACTGGATGCAGGCAACCCGGTAAGAAAATCTCATGAAAACGAAAGCATTAAGAAGGTTTATGCAGAATTCTTCGGTGAACCCGGAAGCCACAAGGCTCATGAGGTTCTCCATACTTCTTATGTAAAGAGAGTAATCAATAAATAACAGATACATATATTTTATCTAATGGATGACTGCCGGTTCGGCTTCTCCCGGTCCGAAAGCCATCAAATCTGAATAAATTTCTGATATGCATGGGCGGCGCTGCTTTTTGAAAGCCGCCGTCCCATGGATTCCATTTTAGTAATACAGACTCTGACGGCGAGGCAGTTCCAAGCGGAAATAGTAGTGTATTGAATCCACAGAGAGGATTGTGAACAATTCTTTTAAACGTGAAATTCACAGGATTTATCCGGTGATTTAGTCATAACACTTCTCTTTGAAATCGGACCTCCTTGCCGGTAAGGCAAGGGGGTTCTTTCTTTGCGAAAAAAGTAAATGGGGAACCTCCGGAAAGAGGTTGCTTTTATTATGTTGAAAATTGCAATTTATGGAAAAGGCGGTATCGGCAAATCTACAATGACCGGCAATCTTGCGGCAGCATTTGCCTATCGGGGGAAAAAGGTCATTCAGATCGGATGTGATCCCAAAGCAGACAGTACAATCAATCTTCTTGGAGGAGAACCGCTGCTTCCGGTTATGAACTATCTGAGAGAGCATGATGAGGACCCGGAAAAAATTGAAGATATTTCAAAAATCGGATACGGAGGAGTCCTCTGTATTGAAACCGGCGGTCCCACTCCCGGTCTTGGCTGTGCGGGACGGGGGATTATAGCCACTTTTAATTTACTGGAGGATCTGGAATTGTTTGAAAAGTACCAGCCGGATGTGGTTTTGTACGATGTTCTCGGTGATGTGGTGTGCGGCGGTTTTGCGGCACCTATCCGGGAGGGGTATGCAGAGAAAGTTCTGATTGTAACATCAGGAGAAAAGATGGCATTGTATGCCGCCAATAATATTAACAGTGCCGTGAAGAATTTTGAAGACCGGGGATATGCCAGTGTATATGGTATTATTCTGAATCACAGAGATGTGGAAAATGAAACACAGAAAGTACAGGCATTTGCAGATGAACTGGGACTTTCCATCGTAGGTGAAATTCCGAGAAGCAACGATATTATCCGCTTTGAGGAAATGGGAAAAACGGTAATCGAAGGAGATCCGGAACTGGAGGTAAGCAAATGCTTCTTAAAGCTGGCGGATGAACTGCTGGCAGCAGAATAGATAAAATGTGAGGGCCGATTATGAGCAATAAACCTGTTTTTTATACAGTTTCTGAACTTTCAGCCAGGGGAATGGACAACATCCCTTCTGAAATGATTTCCAATACACATCTGATCTACAGTTCTCCGGCTGCGCTGGCATTTAACTCGCCCGGTGCAGAAGGATTTGGTGTAAAGAGAGCAGGTCTGGCGATTCCCGACTCTGTCATGCTGATCGTTGCTCCGGGCTGCTGCGGAAGAAATACCTCCCTGATCAGCAGCATGCCTCAGTATCGCAATCGTTTCTTCTATCTGATGATGGATGAAACGGACATCGTTACCGGCCGTCATCTGAAAAAAATTCCGAAAGCAGTGGAAGAAGTATGCAGCAGTCTGGAGAAAAAGCCGTCTGTGGTAATGATCTGTATTACCTGTGTGGATGCCCTGCTGGGAACGGATATGGAACGCGTCTGCCGGAAGGCAGAAGAGCGGGTCAATTTGCCTGTAAGACCCTGTTATATGTATGCGCTGACCAGAGAAGGCAGGAAACCGCCGATGGTCCACGTTCGTCAGTCCCTGTATTCCCTTCTGAAACCTTCCAGGAAAAAGGGAAATGTTGTGAATCTCCTTGGTTTTTTTGCCCATTTGGAGGATGACTGTGAACTGTATGATCTGCTTCACTCCATCGGTGTGAAAACGATTCACGAATTGTCCAGATGCCGGGATTATGAAGAGTATCTGACCATGTCTCAGGCCAATTTTAATCTGGTGCTGCATCCGGAAGCACGTTTTGCTGCTTCTGATTTTGAAAAACGTCTGAACATTCCTTCCATTGAGCTGACGAGGCTTTACCAGATTGATAAAATACAAAACCAGTATCGTGCTCTTTGTTCAGCTCTTGGTGTGAGCTGGGATGATACGAAATATCGGGAAGAAGCAGAAAACGCGGTCCGTTCATTCTATGAAAAACACGGAAGCCTTACCTTTGCCGTGGGGGAATGTATGAATGGAGACGCATTTGAGCTTTCTCTTGCTCTGCTTCGTTATGGTTTCCAGGTATCGGAAATTTATGGAACCATCACAGCGGAAAACTTCATTTATTTAAAGAAGATAGCGGAATTGAGCGGGAATACCAGAGTCTATTCCAACCTGGAACCCACCATGCTTTACTATGACTGCTCGGAAACAACAGCAGATGTTACAATAGGAAAAGACGCCGGTTATTACCACGCCGGATGTCCGAATCTGCCCTGGAACAGAGACATTCAGCCTTACGGCTACAAAGGGCTGACCCAGTTGTTCAGAGAATTGGAGGAGGTACTGTCATGAAAGGTCTGAGAAAATATCTGACTCCCTTTGCACCGGATCAGTCCGGAGCTGTGTCGGTTCTGTACGAATTGGGAGGAATTCTTATTATCTGTGATGCCGGCGGTTGTGCCGGTAATATCTGCGGTTTTGATGAACCCAGATGGACTGATCATGCCAGTGCTATTTTCAGTGCCGGCCTCCGGGATATGGATGCCATCATGGGCAGAGACGACAGGCTGGTGGAGAAACTGGCCGATGCCACATCCAAACTGGAAGCAAATTTTGCTGCCGTAATCGGAACCCCGGTTCCTTCTGTTATTGCAACGGATTATCACGGACTGAAGCGTATGGCAGAACGAAAAGTGAAAATGCCGATTCTGACTGTGGATACCACAGGAATGGAATTGTATGACAGGGGGGCGGAAAAGGCTTATGAAGAACTGTTTCGCAGATTTACAGAAGAAACACTGCCTGTGGAAAAAGGAAGAATCGGTGTTCTTGGTGTGAATCCTCTGGATCTCAGTGACCGGAAGGCAGGAGAAAAACTGGTGGAAATCCTGAAAAAGGAAGGCTGGAATCAGGTGGACTGTTATGGCATGGGAGCCGGACTGGATCGGATTGCCGCTGCTTCTGCTGCAGAAAAAAATCTGGTGGTTTCGCCCTCCGGGCTGAAAACTGCCCAATATCTGCAGAAAAAATTCGGGACACCATTTGAGGTAAGAAATCCTCTGGCAGCAGAAGATTGCAGAAAATGGGCCGAAGCCGGAATCGATTTTTCCGGAAAACGGATTCTTGTGGTGGGGCAGCAGGTTTCGGCAGAAACCATCAGACAGGTACTTGAGAAACTGGGAAGCGGGCTGGTCACAACGGCCACCTGGTTTATGAAAAAAGAAGAATTATCCCGGGAAGGAGACATCCGTCTTCTGGAAGAAGATCAGTTTGAAGAGCTGATGAGACAGGGACATTTCGATATGATAATTGGTGATTCGGATTTGTGGCCGATGGTTCCGGATACCGTAGAAACAGTTGATATGCCGCAGTTCTCCATTTCCGGAAAACTGGCTGATGGAAAGTATGCAGTCAGACCAACAGCGGAGGGAACGAGGAGGTAAGTTCATGGATGGTGGAAATATCAGTAAAAATGCTCTTTTTACAGCAGAGATCCGTGTTTATGGTATTGTGCAGGGGGTTGGTTTTCGTCCGACCGTAAGCCGGCATGCCATGGAAACCGGTGTGACCGGAACCGTATGCAACAAAGGCCCTTATGTGGAAATTATGGCACAGGGAACGGAAGAACAGGTGGAATCATTTCTGGATGCTTTGCGGCATCGGCCGCCGAAACGGGCAGCGATACTGAAACTGGATGTCAAAACAGTGGACTGTGAAACCGTGTATCCCGATTTTCAGATCATAGAAAGTGCAAAAACAAAGGGCGCCATTTACATTTCACCGGATATTGCCATCTGTGATGAATGCAAAGAAGAAATGTATGATCCGGAGAACCGCAGATATCTCCATCCGTTTATTAACTGTACCTGCTGCGGTCCCAGACTGACGATTCTGGATGCACTGCCCTATGACAGAGAACGGACCAGCATGAAGGAATTTCCCATGTGTCCGGAATGTGCGGATGAATATTATTCTCCGGAAACCAGACGGTATGATGCCCAGCCCGTCTGCTGCAATGACTGCGGACCGGAGGTTTATCTGATCCGGACGGATGGGCAGAGTGCAAAAAACAGGGAAGCAGATAAGCCCATTGAACATGCATGTCACGGACGGGAAGCCATTACGGAAACAAGGCGGATCATTGCAGACGGCGGCATTGTTTCCATCAAGGGAATCGGCGGTTTTCATCTGTGCTGCGATGCTTCCAATGAAGAGGCGGTCAGCAGACTGCGTCGGCTGAAGAATCGCCCCATGAAGCCCTTTGCCGTGATGATGCGTAATGAAGCGGTTGTTCATGAAGAGTGTGAAGTGAGTGAACTGCAGGAAGAGATCTTGACCGGTCACCAGAAACCCATTCTGCTGCTGAAACGGAAACCAGGAGGAAGAATCTGTCCATCCGTTGCCCCGGATAATCCGAAGGTGGGAGTGATGCTTCCCTATGCACCGGTTCAGATGCTTTTATTTGATTATGATGATGGAATTGTTATGCCGGATGTGCTGGTTATGACCAGCGGCAATGTGTCCGGAGCACCCATCTGCAGAGATGACAAAGATGCTGTGACGGAACTGTCCCATTTGTGTGACGCGATTCTGTCCCACAATCGTCTCATACGAATCCGTGCGGATGATACGGTTATGGATTTCTTTGAAGGAAAGCCGTATATGATCCGCCGTTCCAGAGGATACGCTCCGCTGCCGTTTTATCTGGAGAATGATCATATATCAAAGGGACAGGTTCTTGCCATTGGCGGAGAACTGAAAAATACCTTCTGCATCAGTTCCGATGGACTTTTGTATCTGTCCCCTTATGTGGGAGATCTGGCTGACCTGCGGACAGTGGAAGCACTGAAGGAAACCATTGAACGGTTTAAAACGCTTCTGGAGGTACAGCCGGAGCTGGTGGCCTGTGATCTGCATCCACGCTATCATTCCACCATGGTGGCAGAAAGTCTGGGTCTGCCGGTGATGAAGGTTCAGCATCATTATGCACACATTCTTTCCTGTATGGCAGAAAATGAATGTACCGGTCAGGTGATCGGTGTCTCCATGGACGGCACCGGATACGGAACCGACGGAACCATATGGGGCGGTGAGATTATGCTGGCCGATATCCATGGTTTTAAGCGGCTGGCCAGTATCGTACCGTTCATGCAGATCGGCGGTGACCTGTCTGCGAAGGAAGGATGGCGGATTGCCTGTGCCATGCTGCACGATCTGATTCCGGCCCCGGAAGAGTGCCTGTCAGTGATTCGTCAGCTTAAGCTGTGTGATGAAAATACCGCAAAGGTGCAGAGGGTCATGGCGGATCGCAGAATCAATGCAGTTACCTCCACCAGTGCAGGCCGTCTGTTTGACGGAATCAGCGCCATTCTGGGAATCCGGAAGGCATCCACCTTTGAAGGGGAAGCATCCATTTCCCTGCAGTTTGCAGCGGAACGATATGCAGAATCGGAAATGGAAACTCTTACAGAAGCAGCGAAAAAAGAACTGGAAGAATTTTTGAAAGAAGTTGCGTTTGCAGAGCATCTGCCTGCCCATGAACTGCCGGCAGTTATGATTAATAATGGCAGATTGTATCCGGCCAATGGAACAGCAGATCCCAAAACCGATGACCGGAGACTTCTGATGCCGACGGATTACCTGACCAAAGCACTTCTGCAGATGCGGCTGCAGGGAGAGGATTCCGGCAAACTGGCTTATTATTTCCATGCCGGATTTGCAGCACAGATTGTGGAAACCTGTAAATCGTTAAAAAATATAACGGACTGCAATAAAATTGCACTGAGCGGCGGTGTTTTTCAGAACGGACTTCTTTTGAAACTGGTTGTCAATCCGCTGCGGGAAGCCGGTTTTGAAGTTCTGCTTCACAGCATGGTTCCTCCCAATGACGGAGGAATCGCTCTGGGACAGGCATTGGCTGCTCTGGCCGCTTTTGAAAAAAAGCATAGAGGAAAAAGATATAGAAAAAATCAAGAACGGATTCCAGAGAGAATGATAGAAAGAATGATATAAAAATCACAGAAAACAATAGAGAATCCTAGCAAATTTTTGAGAATGATGTACTCTCGAAAAGAGTACATCATGGACAATTGGAGGGGAAATTATGTGTGTTGGACTGTCTGCTAAAGTAGTAAAGATCAGCGATGGAACAGCTGTTGTGGATGCAATGGGAGCAAAAAGAGAAGTATCCGTATCTCTTCTGAACGAGCTGGAACCCGGCGATTATGTCATGGTTCATGCGGGCGTGGCCATTGCAAAAATTACCGGTGATGATGATGAAGAAAGCGATGCGGTTCTGGAGGGATTACTGTAATGAGCAAAGAAAAAATGCAGCTGGCAAGAGAAATTATTACTTCCTATCAGGGCCCGAAGCTGCGGATCATGGAGGTCTGCGGAACCCATACCCATGAAATCTTCCGTCTGGGTCTTCGCAAATTGCTTCCGGAGCAGATTGATCTGATTTCCGGTCCCGGCTGTCCGGTTTGTGTAACACAGGTTGGATTTATTGATGAGGCGATTATGCTGGCACTGGAGCACCATGTTACCATCTGCACCTTTGGCGATCTGGTCCGCGTGCCGGGAACAAAAATGAGTCTGGCAGATGCCAGGGCAAAGGGTGGAAACATCAAAGTTGTATATTCACCCCTGGATGCGGTGGATTATGCTTTGGAACACCCGGAGGAACAGGTGGCATTTCTGGCGGTGGGTTTTGAAACCACCACACCGGCGGCCTGTATGACAGTAGATCGGGCAAAAGCGGAGGGAATCACCAATTTCTCCCTGCTGACAGCCAACAAAACCATGCCCCGGGCCTATGAAGCACTGAAAAACAGTGCGGATGTATTTCTCTATCCCGGTCATGTAAATGCCATCACAGGCACACAATTGTGCGAAGAACTGGCGGAAAACGGTATCAGCGGCGTTGTAACCGGCTTTACCCCCATGGAACTGATGACAGCCATGGCAGTGGCAATTAAGAAATCCCAGGAGGGAAAACCGTTCTTTGTCAATGCATATCCGAGAGTTGTCACCAGAGAGGGAAGCAGGGAAGCTCAGAATCTGGTGGCAAAGGTGATGGAACCCTGTGATACCGAATGGAGAGGTCTCGGCATTATTCCGGGATCGGGACTGAAACTCCGTGAAGAATATGCGGATTGGGATGCAAGACTGAAATTCAAACTTCCCAAAGTGACAGGAAAGGGAAATCCGGCATGCCGCTGCGGCGATATTCTGCAGGGAAAATGCAAATCCACAGACTGTCCGCTGTTTGGAAAGGCGTGTACACCGGAGCATCCTGTGGGTGCCTGTATGGTATCCAATGAGGGCGCATGTTCTGCATATTATCAGTATGGTATGGATTAGTAATTAAGATTTGTAATATAGACTGAAGATTGTATAATTTGAAGATTGCAGAGCCTGAGAATCGCAAGAATTGGAGATTACCAGGTTGTAAAATCGCAAAGTTTGGAGGATATCGATTATGAAACAGGATACAGTCACTCTTGCGCACGGTGCAGGGGGAAAACAGACAGCAGAATTGATCGACAGAGTGTTTAAATCACATTTCAGCAACCCGAATCTGACTGCGGATGATGCAGCAGTGCTTTCAGCGCCCAGGGGCCGCATGGCCATGACAACAGATGGATTTATTGTGTCTCCGTCATTTTTTCCCGGAGGAAATATCGGAAAATTGTCCATCTGCGGTACTGTAAATGACCTGGCATGTATGGGAGCAAAACCGTTGTATCTGTCATGTGCATTTGTTATTGAAGAAGGATATCCCATGGATCAGCTGGAACAGATCGTTTCCGCCATGGCAGCGACGGCTGCAGAGGCCGGAGTGGAGATCGTTTCCGGTGATACCAAGGTGGCAGGAAAAGGACAGGTGGACGGCGTATTTATCACAACCACCGGCGTTGGCGAAATTGCAGAAGGAGTGGAGACCTCCGGCACCAAGGC
Organism: Lachnospiraceae bacterium; assembly: GCA_022781515.1. Lineage (GTDB taxonomy): Bacteria > Bacillota > Clostridia > Lachnospirales > Lachnospiraceae > TWA4. The sequence goes on along the minus strand of JALETI010000105.1, from coordinate 3,204 downwards.
AGCTCCCGGAGATGCGATCATTGTGACCGGTGACGTGGGACGGCATGGCTGCACCATTTTGCTGGCAAGAGAATCCTTTGGTATTGATGCAGAAGTGACCAGTGACTGTGCACCTCTTTGGGGAGCGGTAAAGGATGTGCTGGATACTACTCATGAGGTACATGTTATCCGCGATGCCACAAGAGGCGGTGTAGGTACGGTTCTGTATGAAATTGCAGGTCAGAGCAATGTGGGAATCCGTCTGGAATCCGCAGCCGTTCCGGTGGCACCGGAGGTAAAGGGTGTCTGCAGCATGCTGGGACTGGAGCCGCTGTATCTGGCTTGTGAAGGCAGACTGGTTATTTTCGCTCCTGCAGCAGTGGCACCTGCCATCGTTGAAAAACTGAGACAGGGTAAATATACTGCAGATGCCGCAATCATCGGTGAAGTTACTGCAGAACATCCTGGACAGGTAATTATGACAACAGAAATCGGAGGAGAAACCATTCTTCCTCAGCCCGGAGGAGAGTTATTGCCTCGTATCTGTTAAAATAATCCAGGAAAATGTTTGCTTTGCAAACCGAATCCGGTGCCAAATCTCCGCAAATGCCGATCTGAACGGAAGCAGCGGGATTTACATTATGATTTGAGAGTCAGAAGGATTTGACTCTGTGATATAAACGGATTTTATCTGTAAGGAGAATCAAATGGATTCAAGAATAGCCGTACTTTCAATTATTATAGAAAATCAGGATTCAGTGGAAGCGTTAAACAATTTTCTGCACGAATCCAGCAGATATATCATCGGACGCATGGGAATTCCCTGCAGAGATAAGGGGATTTTTATCATCAGTGTGGCCATTGATGCACCCCAGAATGTGATCAGCATGCTGGCCGGAAAAATCGGCAGACTGGCTGGGGTAAGCATTAAAACAGCATATTCCAATGTGATTACGTCATCCGAAGGTTGAGCAAAGACTGCGTCAGGACTTCCGGAGAATGATAGGGGCAGAAACGTAAGGAGAGAAAAAGGTGTTAAGATCAGTTCGTGAGTTAAAAGAGAGTAAAGAGCAATCCGTTCTTATGAAGGATGCACATTTTCCGGTTCCTTTCCGACCGGGACTGGAATTCAATGCACCGGTTCACGGCACATGGAATATTGTACATATCGGAATGAATGTGCCGGAAGCGATTCAGATCTATGTCTGTGGGATCAACTGCATGCGGGGTGTTGTGCTGACGGCTGCGGAAATGAATTGTCAGGACCGGTTTTCTCTGGTGATTCTGGAGGAAAAGGATCTGCTGGAGGGCCGGGTGGAGGAGATAACCATCGAAGGCGTTTCCGATGTGCTGAACCGTCTGGAAAAGAAACCGCCTGCAGTCCTGCTTTTTACCGTGTGTACCCATCATTTTCTGGGCTGTGATCTGAAACACGTTTATCAGGAACTGGGCAGACGTTTTCCTGACATCCTTTTTGTAAAATGCTATATGGACCCGATCATGCAGAAGCATGGGCTGACACCGGACCAGAAGCTGCGTTATGCCATGGGAAATATGCTTTTACCGGAACCGGTAAAACCGGATACCGTCTCCGTGCTGGGCTGTGATTTTCCCCTGGATGAAACCGCAGATATTCGGATGCTTCTGCGGAAAAATCATGTGGAAATGAAGGAGATTTTTGACTGTAAGACGCTTAAGGAGTACCGCCGGATGGGCAGTGCCGAAACCTTTATCTGTACCTATCCGCCGGGGCGTCATGGAATCATTCAGGCTGCAAAACGTCTTGACCGGTCATTTTACTATCTTCCGTCCTGTTTTGGCTATGAGGAAATTGCAGAGCAGTGGGAGACAATCTGCGGAGAAATCTGCAGGAAAAAGGCTGCACTGCCCGCCGGGGAACTGTCAGAGGAAATCGACAGGGAAAACGACAGGGAAAAGGCTGCGCTGTCCGCCGAAGAGCTGGAAGCGGAAATCCGGCAGCAGATCCTTGCCTGCGAAGCTGCTTTGAAGGATGCGCTGGATTTGATAGGCGAAACCCCCATTGTAATAGATGGAACGGTTCATCCCAGACCTCTTGGGCTGGCGAAACTGCTTCTGGAACACGGATTTTCCGTAAAACGGGTGCATCTGGATGCAGTCAGTAAAGAAGAACAGGCGGAATTTGACTGGCTGAAGGAAAATGCGCCGGAGCTTTTGCTGACACCCACCATACAGCCGGAGGGCCGTGTATGGCAGCGGGGCAGTGAGGGAAAGGTGCTTGCCATCGGACAGAAGGCGGCATGGTTCAGCGCAACTCCCTATTTTGTCAATATGGTGCAGGGCGGCGGTCTCTGGGGCTTTGATGGAATCCGCCGGATGGCAGCGCTGATGAAAGAAGCATTTCTGGAGAAAAAGGACACCGAAGATCTGGTGCCCCGGAAAGGACTGGGCTGTGAAAGCTGTGTATAAACATTCAGGAAAGGGTGACAATCCCCGCCTGAATGTTTATACACAAGCGTCGATTTGAATAGAGAAAACAGAACTGAGGGATAGGATGAATCGTTCATATAAAATAATTCCTGTATATACAGGAGATGTATCCGGTGCGTGTTCTGCCTTGTATGAAATGGGCGGTATGGTGGTGATCCACGATCCATCAGGGTGTAATTCTACCTATAATACCCATGATGAAACACGTTGGTACGATCAGGACAGCCTGATCTTTATTTCCGGCCTGTCGGAACGGGATGCCATCCTGGGAAATGATAAAAAATTTACCGATGATGTGATCCGGGCAGCGGAAAGCCTGAAGCCTGCATTCATTGCGCTGGTCAGTTCGCCGATTCCTTTTATGAATGGAACTGATTTTAAAGGGCTGGCAAGACTGATTGAGAAGAAAACAGGGATTCCCACATTTTTCATTGAAACCAATGGAATGCATGATTATTCCGTGGGCGCCGGACGGGCATTGGAGGAAATTGTAAAACGGTATGTAAAGGCTTCCGATGCAGCAGATGGAAACTGGAAAGTAAACATTATGGGAATGACGCCTCTGGACTTTGCATCGGATGGTTCCGTATCCTCTGTGCGGGAAATTCTGGAGAATCACGGCTGGGAGATTATATCCTGTTATGCCATGGGGGATTCACTGGAAGACCTGAAAAAAGCAGGAGAAGCCGATGTCAGCCTGGTGGTATCTTCGGTGGGCTTTCGTGCGGCAAAAGTTCTGGAAGAACGGTATGGTAT
>JALETI010000169.1 GCA_022781515.1 Lachnospiraceae bacterium | reverse complement strand
ACGGGATACGATACCGATCAGGAACTTATTCTTATCGGCAGGAAGACCGACTTCCTTCTGCAGTGCCAGCTTATTCTTTACCTTTTCTTTTCTGAAGTTATCAACATTGTATGTTTTCTTAATATAAGGATCGGTTTCCGGATTGAAATCTGTATAATCAATACCGTTTACAATACCCACCAGGTCATTGGATCTGGCACGAATCAGTCCATCCAGACGTTCTCCGTAGAATTCTGTCTTGATTTCCTCTGCATAGGTATTACTTACTGTGGTAATCTTATCCGCATATACCAGACCACCCTTTAACAGGTTGCCGTCCTGATAAGCTTCCAGCTTGTCAGATGTGAAATAATAATCAGAAAGACCTGTAAACTGCTGAATAACAGGAATGCTCCACACACCCTGGAATTTCAGGTTATGAACAGTCATAATTGACTTCATATCCTTAAAGAAATCGCCGCCGCGGAAGCTGTCTTTCAGCAGAACCGGAACCAGACCGCTCTGCCAGTCATGGCAGTGAACAATATCCGGTTTAAAACCGATTACCGGCAGTGCTGACAGTGCGGCACGACAGAAGAAACAGAATTTCTGCAGATCCCAGAACCAGTCACCATAAGGCTTTTCACCGCCGAAATATTCTTCGTTATCAATAAAATAGAACGTAATACCATCAACCTCTGTGGTCAGAATTCCCACATAGCGGTTATCACCATTATAATACATATAAAAATGATCCACATAAGTAAGTTTTTCCAGATACTGAGGCTTCATACAAAGGTACTTGGGCAGTACCACACGCACATCATAATTTTCCTTATCAAAATACTTGGGGAGAGAACCGGCAACGTCAGCCAGACCGCCGGTTTTGATAAAAGGAACTGCTTCTGATGTAACAAAGAGAATGTTTTTCATTTGTCTCACCTTTCTTTATAACCGCTTTTGCGGAATTAATTAATATCATTCCATACAAAATTCAGATAGTTTTCTATTTCTAATATCATACCAGTTTCCCGCCTTTTTTGCAACAAAATACCGGACAAAAACCATCTCTGGCTTCCATCCGGTATCATATTCTTTCAATTCAGGCAGACTTATTTCAGTTTTGCAGCAAGTTCCTTAATCCGGCTGATTTCATCAGAAGACAGTTCTTCTTTTTCAGTAAGGGCAGCTATCATACCAGCCGGGGAGCCCTCAAACCAGAAATCAAGAAACAGCTTTGTCTGTTCTTCCTTATAATCTTCTTCTTTTACAAGGGGAACATAATAAAATACTCGTCCCTGACGGTAAGAACGGAGATATCCTTTTTCGATCAGGTGCAGCAGAAACGTACTGATTGTCTGTCTTTTCCACATTTTATGAAATCTCGTTTCGAGATCTTTCATAATTTCCTGTAAAGATACATCTTTACCTGCGTCCCAAACACTTTTCATCACAATCTGTTCGCAGTCAGTCATCATATCCATATTTTTCACCCTTTCTATTCCGAACAGTACATATCTGTCCGGCAAAATAAGTTATTTCGCCAAAACTGCAAAAGATATATCGGATAATCCACTGATACCATTCAGCAATACCGAAACCATCTTATTTCGTTATCATACTATTTTTCAAATAAAAATACAAGAAGAAATGAAAAAGCCGCAGGCAGACTTTCTCTCTGCTCTGCAATTAAAAAAGCCCCAAGCTTTCGCTTGAGGCTTATGCAGTTGGCGGGACTTGAACCCGCACCCAGTTAACCCGGACATGAACCTGAATCATGCGCGTATGCCAATTCCGCCACAACTGCAGATACTGCAACAGTTCGCTTTTCGCTCACCGCCTTGGCACGTTTGATAGTATATAGTAACAGCAAGAAAAAGTCAAGCATTTTTTCAAACTTTTTTAAATAAAATTTTTACACCTGTTTTGATCAATCAACATGGTATCCGACCGCATAAATCATAACGGAAAAAAATGTATGCTTCACAAACCGGAACCGGAGTCAATTCCGTAAACTCCGATTTGAAACACAAAAAAGCCTCAAGCTTTCGCTTGAGGCTTATGCAGTTGGCGGGACTTGAACCCGCACCCAGTTACCCCGGACATGAACCTGAATCATGCGCGTATGCCAATTCCGCCACAACTGCAGATACTTCAGCAGCTCGTTTTCGCTCACCGCCTTGGCACATACAGAAGTATATATGATTTCCATTCATTTGTCAACAGAAATTTTCAAGTTTTTTCAATTTTTTTAATTGCATATTTAACAGATATAAATTTTAAAAAATTTTTCGATTTTTTCATTTTTTTGCTTGACATTTTGTTTTGGCTGTTGTATTATAAACGAGTCGCTGGTACAGAACAGCGAAAAGCACAGACGCAGTCGTGGCGGAATTGGCATACGCGCTAGACTAAGGATCTAGTGAGCATTGCGCTCGTGCGGGTTCAAGTCCCGCCGACTGCACTGAAAACCCGAAACTTATGTTTCGGGTTTTTTGTTTCCATTTTTCACCTGATGAAATCCCGCAGGATCTCATATCAGATGTTTTTGCAATTTCATTTCTTCTATAATAAATCAATTCATTGTCTTCTAAAAATCCTCTCTTTCCTCTTCACCTTTCTGTTGACATATCTACTATATATGATATAATTCATTTCGGCAAAGAATTCAGTAATACTGAACTTTAAATTCATTAACACAATTATCACAGCCGTTCTGTATTGATTGTTCAGGAATACTATACTTTTCTTTTCATTCTGCAGACGGCTTCCCATCATGTACTCTCGGAAACCCATGGTCCGGGAGTATATCTTACGATAAAAGGAGGGCTGAGTACCTTTTATGAATATTGGCAGTAAAATCAGGGATCTCCGGGTACAGAAAAGTCTGACTCAGGAAGAACTGGCCAACCGGACAGAACTTTCCAAAAGCTTTATTTCTCAGCTGGAACGTGATCTTACCTCTCCGTCCATTGCCACATTACAGGATATATTGCAGAGTCTCGGAACCAACCTTGCCGATTTCTTTAATGAAACCTGCGAAGAGCAGGTTGTTTTTTCAAAGGATGATTATTTTGAAAAAACAGATCCGGAACTGAAGAATAAAATTGAATGGATTATCCCCAATGCCCAGAAAAATATGATGGAACCCATCCTCATGACACTGGAAGCCGGTGGTTCCTGTTTCCCGGATAACCCTCATGAGGGAGAGGAATTCGGTTATATCCTTTCCGGAAGCCTGACTCTGCATCTGGGAGCTCATTCCTATCGTGTAAAAAAGGGAGAGTCTTTTTATTTTACACCGGATAAGAAGCACTATATTTCTACCAAGTCAGGAGCAACGCTGATCTGGGTCAGCTCCCCTCCCAGTTTTTAATTTTTTCTGATTATTTTCTACACAGGAGGATTTCTACCATGCAGGAACCGCTCATCCGTCTTCAGGATGTTTCCAAATCATTTGACGGAGATATCGTATTGGACGAACTGAATCTGGAAATCAAAGAAAACGAATTTGTTACATTATTAGGCCCCAGCGGCTGCGGCAAAACCACAACACTGCGTATCATCGGCGGTTTTACGAAGCCAGATGCGGGGCATGTCTATTTCGACGGAAAGGATATCACCAACCTCCCCCCCAATAAACGACAGCTGAATACGGTTTTTCAGAAATATGCTCTTTTTCCGCATATGAATATAGAAGAAAATATTGCTTTCGGGCTGAATATCAAGCGAAAGTCAAAGGAATACATCCGAGATAAGGTACGTTATGCCCTGAAGCTGGTGAATCTGGACGGATATGAAACCCGTGAAGTCACCTCTCTGTCCGGCGGCCAGCAGCAGCGTATTGCCATTGCCCGTGCCATTGTAAATGAACCCCGGGTTCTGCTTCTGGATGAACCTTTGGGAGCGCTGGATCTGAAGCTTCGACAGGATATGCAGTACGAACTGATCCGTCTGAAAAACGAGCTGGGCATCACATTCATTTATGTTACCCATGATCAGGAAGAGGCACTGACCATGTCCGACCGTATCGTTGTCATGAATCAGGGCTATATCCAGCAGATGGGAACGCCCGAGAACATTTATAATGAACCGGAAAACGCCTTTGTTGCCGATTTCATCGGTGACAGCAATATCATTGACGGTTTGATGATCGAGGATCGGCTGGTTCAGATCTGCGGTGTGAAAATCCCCTGTGTGGACAGCGGATTCGGCTGCAATAAACCGGTGGATGTTGTGATCCGGCCCGAAGATGTGGAACTTTCCACAGATACATCAAAGGGCTTCCTGACCGGTCGTGTAACCAGTCTCATTTTCAAGGGTGTGCACTATGAAATGGAGGTCATAGCAGGCGGTTTTGAATGGCTGGTACAGTCCACCCTCTGCTATCCCGTGGATTCCGAGGTCGGTATTTCCGTAAAGCCGGAAAATATCCAGATTATGAATAAACCGGAATCGGCTGATGAAAAGGCGGTGACTCCGGATGCGTAAACAGCTTGCTGCAGGACCTTATCTCATCTGGATGATCGGATTCACCGTAATCCCGCTGATCCTGATTGTATATTACGGTCTGACCGACACCACCGGTGCATTTACCCTGAATAACATCATGGCAATTGCGGAACCCCAGCGCATGGCAGCCCTGATCCGTTCCCTGCAGTTATCTCTGATCTGCACGGTAATCTGCCTGTTCCTGGCTTATCCGCTGGCAATGATTCTGAAGAATCTGAGCCGCGGAGGAAAAAGCGGATTGATGATTTTTATTTTCATCCTTCCCATGTGGATGAACTTCCTGCTGCGTACCATGGCATGGCAGGTTATCCTGAGCAGAAACGGCCTGCTGAACACATTTTTAAACTCCATCGGTCTGCCCTCTGTGAACCTGATCAATACCAATGCCGCCATTGTATTCGGTATGGTATATAATTATCTGCCCTTTATGGTGCTTCCGCTGTACAATGTACTGGTAAAGATCAGCAACGACACCATTGAAGCCGCCCACGATCTGGGTGCGAGCTGGCTGCAGACCTTTTTCCGGGTGATCCTGCCCCTCAGTGTTCCCGGTATTATCAGTGGCATTACCATGGTTTTTGTGCCCGCCCTGACCACTTTTGTTATCTCCGATATCCTCGGCGGCGGTCTCATTCTCCTGATCGGTAATGTAATCGAGCAGGAATTCACATTTACAGCAAACTGGCATCTCGGTTCGGGACTTTCACTGATTCTGATGATTTTCATCCTGTTCAGTATGTTCCTGATTGCCAAATATGATAAGGAAGGAAACGGTACTGCATTCTAATGAAGAAAATAGCTCAGTTTGGTTACCTTGCTGCAATTTTCATTTTTCTTTACGCACCGATTGCAGCACTGATTATTCTTTCATTTAATGAATCCAAATATATGTCCAGTTGGGGCGGTTTCAGTCTGAAATGGTATGAAAGTATGCTGAACAGCGATCTGATCATGTCAGCTCTGCAGAATACACTGTATATCGCAATCATTTCATCGGTTGTGGCCACCATCATCGGAACGGCTGCCTGTATGGGCATCAACCATATGAAAAAGCTTCCCAGAACCATTGTGATGGGACTGACCAATGTTCCCATGCTGAATGCAGATATCGTAACCGGTATCTCCCTGATGCTCTGCTTCCTGGCTTTCGGCATCACCCTCAGCATGCAAACCGTTATTCTGGCACATATTACCTTTAATATTCCCTATGTCATATTGAGTGTAATGCCCAGAATCAAACAGCTGGAACCCAGTACCTTTGAAGCCGCCATGGATCTGGGAGCAAGCCGTTCCTATGCTTTTGTAAAGGTCGTCCTCCCGGACATCATGCCCGGTATCCTGTCCGGATTCCTGCTGGCATTCACCATGTCACTGGATGACTTCATTATCACGCATTTTACAAAGGGTGCAGGCATCAATACCATCTCCACCCTTGTTTATGCCGAACTGCGAAAGGGCATCAAGCCAAACCTGTATGCTCTTTCCACTGTCCTCTTCGTTTCCGTACTGATTCTGCTGATCATCATGAATCTGCCGAAGCGGGAAAAGAAAGTAAAAACTGTAAATAATAAGGAGAATTACACATGAAAAAAGTTTTATCCCTCACTCTGACACTGGCCCTGTCCGCATCCTTTCTGGAAGGCTGCGGCGGTTCTTCCGCAGGCGGCAGCGAATCCGGCTCTGCAGACAAGCAGGAAGCCGGCTCCAACGGCGTTGTAAAGGTATTCAACTGGGGCGAATACATCGATGAAGATGTGATTGATCTGTTTGAAGAAGAAACCGGCATTGAAGTTATTTACGATATGTTTGATACCAATGAAGAAATGTATCCCATTATTGAAGCCGGCGGTGTGGCATATGATGCAATCTGTCCTTCTGACTATATGATTGAAAAAATGATCAGCAACGGCCTGCTTCAGGAAATCAACTTTGACAACATTCCCAACATGAAGTATTTAAGCAGCACCATCATGGAAGGTTCCAAAGCCTTTGACCCGGAAAATAAATACTCCGTTCCTTATACCTACGGCACTCTGGGCATTGTATACAACACCACCATGGTGGATGATCCGGTGGACAGCTGGAATATCTTATGGAACGAAAAATATGCAAAGGACATCCTGATGTACAACAGTGTCCGCGATGCTTTTGTGGCACCCTTACGACTACTGGATGCGGATATCAACTGTACCGATGATGCCACACTCCGTCAGGCTGCCGACATGCTGATTGCCGAAAAGCCTCTGGTACAGAGCTACGTAATGGATCAGATCAAGGACCTGATGATCAGCGGTTCCGCTGCCATGGCCATGTGCTATTCCGGTGAAATTCTTGCCATGCAGGAAGAAAATGAAGATCTTGCCTATGCCGTTCCCAAGGAAGGCTCCAACTTCTTCATTGACAGCTGGGTAATCCCCGCAAATGCAGAAAATAAGGAAAATGCAGAAGCATGGATCAATTTCCTGAACCGCCCGGACATTGCACTGAAAAACTTTGAATACATCACCTACTCCACACCCAATACCGGTGCACAGGAACTGATTGATGAAGAACTGAAATCCAACCCTGCTGTATTCCCGGATGAAGAAATCCTCAGCAAATGCAATATTTTCCACACACTGGGTACAGAAGGCGATGCAAAGCTGAACGACCTGTGGCTGGAAATCAAGGGAGCTGCAGTGAACTAACGGAAAGAATCCGGTGAAGAAATCACATAAAAGCTAAAAGAAAGACCGACCTGCCGGCACTCCGTTTTACACGGAAGATTGCCGACAGGTCGGTCTTTTTTTACAGGACAGTCTTTATTAATCGGTATGTTTCAGCTTTTTTAATTGGTTCGTTTTCAACTGATATATTATGAACCGGTGTGTATTTCATTTTTCCCTTCCACCGGCTTCTTCATCCTTCACCGCAGCCACATACTGTCCCATCATACACTCCTGATAGGCAGCTTTCTTTCTTTTTTGCATGGCAGCACACAATGGCTGCAGTTCCTCCAGCGTAAAGATTCTCATAGTAAAAGGCAACATCATAATTCCAGAAATGGAACCGGTCTTTGTACCTTTTCTTCAATCGCTGTGCGATCTGCAATCCTTCCGGGTCAAAATCGCCGGCATAATAAAACGATATGGACTCCGGAAACCGGTCCATCAGATATAAGGCTGCCAATCGGATCTGTCCATTCCCGCAGATTACGGTAATACCCGGAAAATTTTTGATCAGATGCGAAAAAACAGCCGGATTTTCTACCACAAACACTTTTTTCAAAGTCTCCCAAACCGGATTTTCTGACGCTCCGGTCAATGCAGTCTCCATACCCGCCGGCACAGCCATTTTCAGTTTTCCCACCGTATAAAGAGTCAGCCTCATGGGTTCTTTTTCCTGCAAGAAACCTTCGATTCCCATATGAATCTTTTCATCGGGCAGAATTCCGTGTATTCCATATACAAGAACATCATTGGAAAGCTCGTCCCGCAATAACCCTGCCTGATAAAATAACCGGTTTTTCCTCTCCAGTTCC
>JALETI010000158.1 GCA_022781515.1 Lachnospiraceae bacterium | reverse complement strand
GTTGTTCAGTTATCAAGGTTCCTCTGCTGTTTTGCGACAGCTTTTATATTCTAGCAGGTTTCTTCTTTTCTGTCAACCACTTTTTTATCTTTTTCAGCGGTTTCTTTCAGAAGACCTGCTCTATGCTGTCTTCTCTGCTTTTCGGTCTCCGGACTCAGTCTGCTCACGGTTTCCTTTCCCTTAAGGCTCCGGCCTCGCTTTCCGCTTCCTGTTTTCGCCTGTCCGCTGACAGCTTCCATAGGATACCACCGACGGAAGCTTTTGTCAACAGATATTTTCAATATTATTTATATTTTTTATTTTATTTATACTATTTCCTATTTATATATGCAATTTATTGAAATATCAGATTTCTTTGTTCTTTCCAGCTTTCCTTAGCCATTTTCCAGCTCATATCTCACTTCTGACTGCCAGGTTCCCCTGATTTCTTTGGGATTTTGGATATATCTGTTCTCCATCCAGCTGTTTTATCCAATGAATCCATCTTTTCCCTAATGATTTATTTGATACCATGATTCGATACTTCCTGCCCCTCTTGTCATACAATTTCATTGACATTCAATTTTGTCACCGATAAGATAGTGTATACTACTAAAAGCATTTTTAACAGAAAAGGAGAAATAACAGGATGAAAAAAGCAAACTATATGATTTTTCTGATCTGCAGCATTTTTTTGATCTGCAGTCTTACCTCATGCAAGGCAAAGCAGGAAGATGTCAGTTCCGTCAATACCATGTCAGAACAGGAAGAGTCTGAACCCGGTAATTCCGTGTCAGAACAGACGAAAGGTGATATGACCTCATTCTCTGCCAGTACCCTGTCAGGAGGTACCTTTACCCAGGAGGATCTGGCCGATTACGATATGACTGTCATCAATATCTGGGCAACCACATGCGGATATTGTATTGAAGAAATGGAAGGATTGGAAAAGTTATATGAACAGCTTCCGGAAAATGTCAATTTTATCAGCATCTGTGCCGATGCCACATATAATATGGAACTGGCAGAGGAAATTCTGAAGAAAAAAGGAGCTACCTTTGAGACACTGATCGGAAACAGCAGTCTCGACAACGCAATCCTGCAGTATATCACCGGCACTCCCACCACTGTTTTTACAGACAGTGAAGGAAATCTGGTGGGCTCGCCCATAATCGGAGCTCCCTGTATAGAAGATATGGATAGAGCCGCATCCATCTATCTGAAGGAAGTGGAAAATCATTTAAAAGAATTGGATCAATAACAGCAGTTTACGACCCCCAAAACAGGAGATTCTTCATTATGTTAATGTATTTCAGAACAAAACGATCACGCATTCCTATGCATCCTGAAAAGAAACGACCTCATTCCATTCGTCTGCTGCTGATTCTGACGGGCTGTATCCTGATGACTGCTGGTATCCTGCGGCAGGAGGCTGCCGCCATATTTATGAAAGCCATCAATGTCTGCTTCCAGTGTATCGGCATCGGTTAGAGGTATCCCATGAAAAAAATTAGTACTAACCTGAACCTGAAAAAAATAAGTACTGACCTGAAACGCAGAGGGATTCAGCTTCTCTCTGCATTTCTCACCAATCCATTTATACAGAATTTCCGTTCCGGAAATATCTATAAAGGACCGCTGAAATATATCTGTGTGCCGGGGCTCAACTGTTACTCCTGTCCTTCTGCTGCAGGTTCCTGCCCCATCGGGGCCATGCAGACGGTGGCCGGCAGCAATCGTTTTCACATATCCCTTTACGTACTGGGTTTTTTAATGATTATTGGTTCCGTTTTTGGCAGAGTCATCTGCGGATTCCTGTGTTTATTCGGTTTTCTGCAGGATCTTCTCTATAAAATCCCTGCACCTAAACTACATGTCCCCGCCAGACTTGACCATAAACTCCGGTATCTGAAATATCTGATTCTGCTGTTTCTTGTCATTCTTCTCCCGGCGTTTTTCATCGATGAATTCGGCCTGGGCGAACCCTTTTTCTGCAAATATATCTGCCCTGCCGGTACCATAGAAGCCGGAATTCCACTTCTGATTGCCAATCGTTCGCTTCGGCAGATGGCAGGAAATCTGTTTTTATGGAAATTGCTTACTGCCGGTATCCTGATACTGGCATCAATCTTCATTTACAGACCATTTTGCAGGTATTTCTGTCCCCTGGGAGCATTTTATTCTTTTTTTAATAAAATCAGCATAATACACCTGAATCTGGATAAAAACACCTGTGTTCACTGTCATAAATGTGAAACCGTTTGTCCCATGAACGTCAATATCCTGAAAAACATCAATACAGCAGAATGTATCCGCTGTGGAAAATGTAAAAATTCCTGTCCCACCGGTTCTATTCAGTGGAATAAAAACTGAAATAATGTGGTATGACTCTTGCATTTCCGGTAATTTCTCTGTACAATCATATGCGGCTTTTTTATTTGCTGCATTAAAGGGATAAATGCACCGATAGAGATGCCGTCCTGAATATTCCGGTGTCTGCTTTCATGTACATTGGACAGGAATTGCAATTACAACTAATGTACTCTCGGAATATGGTTAACAGATTCTGAGAGTACATACTATAGGATAGGAGATTTTTATGCAAGAAAGAGAAAGTTTTGGATCACGCCTTGGATTTATTCTGGTTTCTGCCGGATGCGCAGTGGGTCTGGGAAATGTCTGGAAGTTCCCTTATATCTGTGGTGAAAATGGCGGTGCAGCATTTGTTCTGATTTACCTGGTATTCCTTGCCGTTCTTGGACTGCCGATTCTGATCTGCGAATTTGCTGTCGGACGAGGAAGTGTGAAAGGACCTGCACGGTCTTTTGATGTACTGGAAACAGAAGGCAGCAAGTGGCATTTGTTTAAGTGGGCATCCATTTTCGGCAATTATCTGCTGATGATGTTTTACACCATGGTCGGCGGATGGATGCTGAATTATGTTTATCAGTCCGCATCCGGAAATCTGCTGATGAAAGATTCCGAAGGAATTGAAACAGCATTCAACGACATGCTGGCATCTCCCGGAATAATGACTTTCTGGATGATTGTTGCCGTTGCCGTTTCCCTTGGTGTCTGTGCCATCGGACTGCAGAACGGTATTGAAAAGGTTACCAAAATCATGATGAGCCTGCTGATCATACTGATTATCGTTCTGGCTGCTCATTCACTGGTACTGCCCAATGCCATGACCGGTGTGAAATTTTATCTGGTTCCCAATCTGGATGCCATCCATGAACGCGGTTTCGGTCCGGTTGTATTTGATGCCATGACCCATGCATTCTTTACATTGAGTATCGGTATGGGATCCATGCAGATTTTCGGCAGTTATCTGAAAAAAGACAACACCCTTGTCAACGAGGCTGCCAGTGTCGTATGTCTGGATACCTTCGTGGCGCTGATGGCAGGATTCATTATTATTCCCGCCTGTTTTTCATATAATGTACAGCCGGATGCCGGTCCGTCTCTGCTTTTTATCACTCTTCCCAGTGTATTCAACAATATGACCGGCGGAAGGATCTGGGGAACCTGTTTCTTTGTTTTCATGTCATTTGCGGCACTTTCCACCATCATTGCCGTATTTGAAAACATCATTGCTTTTTATATGGATCAGCTGAACTGGAAACGTTCCAAAGCCGTTCTCCTGAACATCATCCTGATTCCGATTCTGTCAATGCCTGCAGTGCTGGGATTCAGTGTCCTGTCCGGAATCCATCCCCTGGGTACCGGCAGTACCATCATGGATCTGGAGGATTTTCTGGTGTCCTACAATATTCTTCCTCTTGGAAGTATGATATATGTACTCTTCTGCACACGCAGAAACGGATGGGGATGGAAAAATTTTCTGGAAGAAGTCAACACCGGAAAGGGATGCAGACTGAATACCGCTTTGAATTTCTATATGTCCGTTATCCTGCCCGCTGTCATCGTTATCATCTATCTGAAAGGATATTATGACACCTTCGCACCCAGAGGAACAGCTACACTGATTTTCTGGATGTGCTTTGCGGTACTGCTGCTGGCAGCCATCTTTCGGATTGTATTCTATGAAAAGAAGAAATAAAGAGGAAATGGGGAAATCCTCTCTGATTGAAGTAAAATTCGAAATGGCTGCCGTATTACAGCAGCCATTTTTCTTATTTG
Organism: Lachnospiraceae bacterium; assembly: GCA_022781515.1. GTDB lineage: Bacteria > Bacillota > Clostridia > Lachnospirales > Lachnospiraceae > TWA4. The sequence goes on along the minus strand of JALETI010000158.1, from coordinate 4,432 downwards.
CCTGACAGTACATCGTTGTTTCAATCCACGCTTGGTAAGATTAACGAAGTACGACTTGCGGTTTCATATAACCGCATGGAATTGTCATGCGAAGTGGGGAAATCCTATTTACTTGTTCAAATCGACGCTTATGGGGTTTCTGCTGCAGGAACCTCTGCACTCTTCACCTCTGCGACTGTCAATCTGCTTCCGGTCACCGTTCCCCGGATTACATCCCCTGTTTTCGCAAACAAAAGCATCTCATTGTCTGCAAATCTTGCTTTGTAGACCGTGCCGTCTGCAGTTCCCATGTACACCCAGGTGTTGCCTTCCACATCCACATACTGCATCACTGCAATCGTAAATTCTACGTCTTCTGTTTCGATTTCACCAACAGGAGAATTGCCATTGCCTGTACCATCCGCGACCTCTCCGGTCAGATTGTCAATTACTTCCTGCGGAGGATTCAGTCCCATTTTATCAATGTATCTGCTGATACACTCTTCTCTGGAAGATGCAACTACAACCTTACCATAATCTTTCACGTTTACGGAATAATACATTTTAACAAGACCGGCATTATCTTTTAATACACCAAGATATGTCAGTTCTCCATCCACATTAATTAATGTAGGAAAGGATGCCAGATAGGAATACTGCTGCACTTCACCTTCCGCCGCATTCATGGCTGACTGTTCATTGGCTCCCGGCATCTGGAAATATCTGCATTCTCCCGTCCGTTCATTGGCCATGATAAAACCAAGGTTGGAGCTGTCAGCTGCCATGGAGGTAACACCAGTATAAATGTAAATGTCACCGTCCTGGGCAATGTATCCGAAATCGGCACCGCTTTCGCGGTCATCATCTTCCTCATACACAATGGTTGTCACCTGTCTGCATCCGGTGTTGGCTCCGATAAATGTACCGTTCCAGAAACCGTTTTTATTTTTGTAAGACAGATTATACAGATCGCAGATCAGAGTTCCATCCACCACATCATCCGCCCATCCGGGCACATCGTTCAGATCATAGTACTCACTTTCGCCGGTTACCGGATCGGTAATAATGGCACCGGTTACCACATCACCGCCAAACAGGCCGATTGTCTTTGTATAAACACTGGAAATATACCAGGGATTTCCTTCTTCATCGATTTCAAAATGGGAATTATCGAATATCAATGTCGGGAACTGCCAGTGAAGATGCCTGTTCAGATCCATGGAAAAATATGCAGAAGGAATATATTTCATGCCCTCCGGTAATTCCACATAATCAGCAGTCATGGTTGTGGGCGAAACGGTTACATAACCGGCTGCACCACTGTCCTTATTCTTCATCCATTTGAAAAAACCTGCATATTCCAGCGGAGCGACTTTTACTGCGTCGCCTTTCACATTGAGCTGAATATAATCATCTGAAACATTGAAAGCGGAAAAATTCTGAATCGATCCGATTTCTCTGTCACCCAGCTGTTTTGCAGATGCCGTATCCATCAATGCAATGCTGTCACTGTCATCTTCGGAAAGAATCATCCCCACGGAATCCACTTCTTCCACCGGAAGAATATTGGCATAATCATCTGCATGGAAAATCTGAAAGCCGGTGACAAATCCGACAGCAATCACCAGAATGACTGCAAAGGGAAGGGCAGAACCCAGATAAAATATTCGTTTCCATATCAGTTTTTTCTTATTATCTGTTGTGCCGCTCCACTGCATTATCCCAGCTGATAACAGACAGGCAACAGCCAGAATCCCTGTCATTACAAATAATTTCAGCCACATCTCTATGGAGTGTACATTCCATGGCGACGGCCAGAAATAATTCAATATCAATTCCATCAGGACCGTTATGGTCAGAACAACAGCTGCTTTTTTCTTCATTTCTATTCTCCTTTTCCTCTCAAATCAGCAGACATTCATAATAACTTCAAATCCACACTTGCAAAAATCCGGCACGGATACGGTTTGTATAGTAAACATTCGCCTGTTCAAATACGCACACAGTCTTTACTCTGCTGAACGGTTTCTTTTTATATAAATAATAGCAGGAATTTTCCCTGAAACCAGTTCCTGATCAGAAATTATTCATATTTTGTATTAATTTCATGATACCAGGGTCAAAAGGTCATGCTATTCATGCTTGCATACCCTAAAGGGCACGCGTGAAAAAGCATGATTTTGGGACCCACAAAACATGAGAAAGTAGCCATTTTTCCTGGAAAAATGAGCGGATTTCGAATGTTTTTAGGATTTCGAGAGTATAAAACGCGGAGAAATCCGTAGGTATCAAGGGGGCAAAAGCTCTGAACCACATGAAGTAAAACATAAAAAGACCGACATCGCTGCCGGTCTCCATAATAATCTCTGTTATATTGGTTTTCGTTGTATTCTGATTGATGTTACATTCTGATTATTCAGGAATAATCAGGCCGACACTTTCAATAATTTCTTTGCCTTCTTCTGATCCAATATAATCAAACCATGCCTGAACCAGTTCATTCTGTTTGCTGATTTCGCCTTTGGTTGCCATAACAAACGGTCTCTGCAGTGCATAGGAACCGGAGATGATATTTTCTTCGCTTGCTTCCGATCCATTCAGTGCAATGGAAGTTACACTGTCATCAACCACATCCAGTGATACATAACCGATGGCACCTGATGTGGAAGAAACTCTGGCAAGTACGGCACCTGTTGAATCCAGTTCCTGAGCATATGTACATTTATCTGCAATGTCCAGCAGTTCTTCAAAGGCATCTCTTGTACCGGAACCGCTTTCACGACCGATCAGTACAATTGCTTCATCTTTACCACCCAGTTCATTCCAGTTGGTGATCTTGCCTGTGTAAATATCTGCCAGCTGTTCACTTGTCAGTGCGGTAACCGTATTTTCTGAATCTGTAATAACTGCAATACCATCCAGAGCAACAATATTTTCCACTGCACCCTTCTGCTTTTCTTCGTCTTTTACTTTTCTGGATGCATTACCGATGTCAACGCTTCCCGCTGTAAGAGATTCCAGACCTGCACCGGATCCGGTGTATTCAGTTGTAACGGTTACATCAGGGTACTTTTCCATAAAGCCTTCCATCATTGCTTCGCAGAGTTTTTCCATGGAAGTAGAGCCTGCCAGTGATAATGTACCTGAAATATCCTCAAATCCTGCTGTATTTTCTACGGAAGGAGTATTTCCGGTATTATTGTCAGTTGTATTTTCCTGTCCGCCGCATCCTGCAAGACCAACAGCTGTCAGTGCAGCTGCAAGCAGTAATCCTGTCACTTTCTTTACTGTTTTATTCATATTCTTTTTCCTCATTTCCGGCTGTTCGCCTGTTGTTGATTACAGGTCACAGTTTAAAATCCGGATGTAAAATCTGCTATCAGAGAGGAGTAAAAATATAGTAAAGATTTATGCATGATCCGTTTTTGAACCCAAACGCTTTCCCCACAAATGGATTTTCTGATAACAATCAGACAGCAAAAAAGGCAGCCATGCGTTTTCCCTTAGCCGCTGGCTGCCAGATAAAAAGGGGGAGGATTTTTATTACTGTTCAGCAGGAAATTAAGAATCCCTGCTGAACAGCTGCTTATTATTTACAATATAAGGAAGATTCATATTTGTTCGTCAGTCAGACAAACAGTTTATAACCACCTGAAACCGGGAATCAGATGATCATCAGATGAGGTTTCATCAATCACTCATTATTTATGATACAAGGATCAACGTTTTCTGATCCTGATATCCGGATTATTCAAAGTCGTATCTCTTGCAGACAGGTTCATGGGCTGATGCAGATGCTTCATCATACCACATCAGGTTGTTGCCTGTTTCCTTGTCAAACATCTGGATCAGACCGGGATTGGTTGTAAATTTAATCTTGTTGCCCATTGCCACATCCACCTGCAGGTCAACCGTAGGAATTACCATAACGACATCATCACCATTGCAGTTTGCATGCAGGTTCACTTCAGAACCCAGCATTTCAGATACTTCGATTACGCCTTCCAGTTCCCCTTCGCCGATTGTCATATGCTGAGGACGGATGCCGGCTATGATATCACAGGGCTTCTGACCGTTCTGTTTCAGTGCCTTCTGCTGGAAATCAGTGAGTTTGAACTTTGCTCCGCGGATTTCCGCATAATATGTTCCATTTTCCAGAAGCAGTTTGCTGTTGTCAAAGAAGTTCATAACAGGCATACCGATGAAACCGGCAACAAACAGGTTAACGGGTTTGTTGAACAGGTCCATGGGAGTACCAATCTGGTTTACATAACCGTCTTTCATGATAACGATACGGTCACCCAGAGTCATTGCTTCTGTCTGGTCATGGGTTACATACATGAATGTGGTGTTGATTCTCTGACGCAGCTTGATGATCTCCGCACGCATCTGGTTACGAAGCTTGGCATCCAGATTGGACAGCGGTTCATCCATCAGGAATACCTTGGGATCA
>JALETI010000154.1 GCA_022781515.1 Lachnospiraceae bacterium | reverse complement strand
GCGGGCAAAGGACTTGGCAATAACGGCTTTTACCCCCAGAGCCTTCAGTACGCTGGGAGCCTGTTCTCTGGAAGAACCGCAGCCGAAATTTTCAGCAGCAACCACATAATCACCGGGCTTTACAGAAGAAGCAAAATCCGGGTCCAGAGATTCAAATGTATGTGTTTTCATTTCATCAATCGTAGGAAATAATAAATACTGAGAAGCAATGATCTGGTCAGTATCCACATCCGTATGGAATTTAAAAATCTTACCCATAAACGGGTCCTCCTTGTTGTTGGCAATATGCTGCTGTCAGGAGCTGTAAATCCATTTGGTGGATGGAACACGCAGTGTTTGTGCGGTCGGCTCCGGACAGTCATTTAATAATGCTATAAGTGTATCATTATCAAGGGAAAAAGTACAGAGGGTAAAATTTATCAGTTTTCATGATTATATTTAATATAGAGATGCTACTTTCAAATCACTGGAAGTATCAAATTTGGATATTTTGGCATTTTATCAAACTGTTTTGACCAATTTAGACTTTGGTACCGATGATGTTCCGGGATATTTGGATTTTTCCTAACCATTTCAGCTGTTTTTATCCATTTTTCAATTTTCAGGACAGCTTACTTTACAAATCGAATCAGGGCTGAATTTCTGTAAGCGTCGATTTGAAGACAGCGACGGATTTCGGCAAGTATAATAAAATCTTAAGGATTTGTTGTGGGTTTTTTAATTTCTATCTGATATACTGAATGAGAAAAGGATTTTGAGAGCGAAATGCGTAAAATCAATCAGCAGTAACAATATTATCAGGAAAGGAAAATGATATGAGAAAATGGAAGAAAGCTCTGGCGGTGCTGCTGCTTTTTTCAATGTGTCTTTCGGCTGCCGCAACGGTGTCGGCTGCTGAAATCACAGTGGAAACGACGGCAGCTTCCGGGACAAACGAAACGGAATCCGAAACCACCGGGACAGAGGAAAAAAAGGAGGAAGAAAGCAAATCGTCTTCCCAGAATAAAAATGGAATGATCAGCAATGACGAATTTAATATTCGTGTTTCCTTTGGGCTTGGAGGGAACTGTCGAAGCGGAGCAGCTGTTCCGGTGACAGTTTTCATGACAAGTCTGAAGTCTGATTTTGAAGGAATTGTCCGGATTATAGTGTGCGGAGATGGTGACATCGGTACCCAGGGTACGGCATACGAAAAAGAAATCATGCTGACAAAGGACAGTGAGAAAACGATTACCATGTCAGTAAATAACCTGTCAAATATGGCTTCCTACTACCTTCAGATAGAGGACAGCAATGGGAATATCCGGGTTGAAAAGAAGATGTCCTCCAATATCCGGACAGGTGAGTCCGCACTGGTGGGGATTCTGAGTGATGATTATACCGCTTTGAATTATTTCGACCGTCTGAATCTGACGGCTGGCGATTACAGCGGTATGACCAAACTGGTGGAGCTGAGTCCGGAACTTATGCCGGAGCAGGCATCCGGGCTGGACGTACTGAGCTTTCTGATTATCAACAGTTTTGACACATCAGAGCTGTCCGATGCCCAGTGTTCAGCAATCGAAAGCTGGGTTGAGCATGGCGGTGTCCTGATTATCGGAACCGGTGCAGATTACAAGAAAACACTGTCTGCCTTTCAGAATGGGATGATCTCCGGAACGATCTCCGGTATGAAAGCAGGGACACTTGCCCTTTCTGACAGTGGTATGCCGGCAGTCAATGATCTGACAGGAACTAATGTGGCAGAAGGAGAACCGGTTTCCGAACCGCTGCCGGGTATGGGAATTTTATTTACATCAGAACAGGGGATTCTGAACATGAAAGTGGCAGATGCTTCCCCTCTGGAAAATGTTCTGTCTGATAAAATGCTGCTCTGGAATCGGGATTACGGTCAGGGACACGTGATTGCAGCGGCCTTCAATCTGGGAATGGAACCGGTCAGCAGCTGGGCAGGAAAGGAAGATATGGCAGAGGCACTTCTGACCCGGTCAGCATCGGGATACAGTGCCGTAAGAATCAGTAATCTGAATTATGGTTCTTATCAGGACTATTGGTCCGTGTTCAATACGTTGGGAAGTCTGTTTGATCAAAGAGAGCCGGATTTCAATATGCTGGGGATCCTTCTGGCGGTCTTTGTCATCATGGCAGGTCCCGGACTGTATCTGTTCCTGAAACTGATTGATAAAAGAGAGTGGATGTGGGGGCTGATTCCCATTCTGGCGGTTGCTGTAACAGCAGGCATTTTCTTTATTACAAAGGATCTCCGGCTCAACGCACCGGTGGAAATGTCCTTTACCACCTTTCTGGAAGAAGGAGGCTCCGGCCATACGGTCAGAACCAATGTGGTTATGGATGTTATGGTACCCACAGCTGAAAAAGAAACCATCACGGTTTCCGAAAACCTGTCCAATATGAAACTGATCAGCAGAAATTATTATGAAGCGGACAGTGGAAAAGATTATAAGGTTTCCATCTGTGAAACGGCAGAAGGATACCGTGTCGGATTCAGAAATCGGGAAACCTTCGGTCAGACATGGATGTCCTATGATATGGCATCAGAAACATCCATTACGGAGGGACTGGAAACCCGGATTGCAAGAAATACGGCAGGGCTCAGCGGAACGGTTATCAATCATACCGGTTATGATCTGGAAGGTGTCTGCGTGGTATCCGGAAATAAACGCATTGTCATCGGTTCCATGAAACAGGATGAATCCGTGGATTTCTCGGAAAATGACAATAAAACGACCACCGATTATGATCCCTACAGCTTTGGTGATATCCCGGGACTGGAAATGGGTTCTGCGGAATACAGGAAGATTGTAAACATCTGGACCTGTCTTTTTGAACAGTATGCATATGAATCCGGCAGTAATCTGATCTCCAGTTCCAACACGTATACCTTTGCAGTGATTCCTGATCTGGCGGCAGATTATGTGAAGGATGACAGGGTAAAAGAATATAACTATGGAGCAATTGTAAAACATACGGAGCTTGCACTCAGTGACTATCCGGGCTGTTCAATCCTGCGTCTCTACGATTATGCAGAAAATAATAATAACTGGGACAGCGACGGAATGATGCGGGCACAGATTGCAGAAGTGGATTTCGATCTGAGTACGAGTCTGAAGGGAATCCAGGCAATGGTACGAAATTCCGACAGTCAGGCAATGTATGGAGATACCAGAAATACAAAGATTTACGGATGGAATGTATATACTTCCCAGTATGAAGAGTTATTTGCCGGAGATGTGCTGCAAATCGATTTTACAAATGTGACCTGTCCGTATCTTTCAGAAAATGGAAAAATCAGGTTGAAATTTGAATGCAGGACAGCATATGAAGATTATTCTCCTGAAATTGCAGTAATAGGAGGTGGATTCTGATGCTGAAAATTGAACATTTAAATAAACAATTCGGAAACTTTCAGGCAGTGGATGATCTGAATCTTCATATCGAAAAAGGAGAGTTATTTGGTTTTGTAGGGCACAATGGTGCAGGAAAAACCACCACAATGAAAATCACAGCAGGGCTTCTGGATGCGACCAGCGGAAGCATTACCATAGATGGGGTCAATGCTTTTAAAGAACGTAAAAAAATCAAGAGAAAGATTGGTTATATGCCGGATTTCTTTGGTGTATACGATAATCTGAAGGCATTGGAGTATATGGAGTTTTATGCGTCCATGTATGGAATTGTTGGAAAACAGGCCAGAACCACCTGTCTGAATCTGATGGAACTGGTCAATCTGTCCGATAAAACCAATGCTTATGTGGACAGCCTGTCCAGAGGTATGAAGCAGCGTCTCTGTCTGGCCAGAAGTCTGGTTCACAATCCGGAACTTCTGCTGCTGGATGAACCGGCTTCCGGTCTGGATCCCAGGGCGCGATTTGAAATGAAAGAGATTCTGAAGAATCTCAGTTCCATGGGAAAGACCATTATCATCAGTTCTCATATTCTGCCGGAGCTGGCAGACATGTGTACAACAATTGGTATTATGCAGAAGGGCAGGCTGATTATGCATGGAACGGTAGATGATATTCAGCTGAAAGCCATGCATGCAAAGCCGCTTCATGTGCGGGTACTGGAGAATCAGGAACTGGCTGTTCAGCTGCTGAAAGAAGATCCCCATACCAGACGGGTTTCTGTCAGAGAAGACTGTCTGGTGGCAGATTATACCGGCGATGATATGGATACGGCAAAACTGCTGAAACGTCTGACGGATCAGGATATTCCGGTTGAAAGTTTCTTTAAGGAAAAAGGCAATCTGGAATCTCTGTTCCTGGAACTGACAGAGCAAAAAGAAGACGGAGGTGAACAGTCATGATCAGGAATCCGATTCTGAAAAAAGAACTGGTACTGGGAGCGCGTACCATCAAGCTTCCTGTGGCATTGATGATATACAGCGGAATCATGGTAGGTGCAGCCATGGGGATTCTGAATACCGCGGTGAATCTGACAGGCAGTTATTATGGAAATGTTCTGGATAATTATAATTCTCTGACCACCAGCTTTACACTTCTGGCTGTGATGCAGCTGGTCATGATCTGTGTGATCGTTCCCATTCTGACGGCGGGAAGCATTGCGGGAGAAAGAGAAAGACAGACACTGGATATCATGCTGACTGCACCGATTTCTTCCTTTTCCATTGTAATGGGAAAGCTGTGGTCTGCTATTTTTAATGTATTCCTGTTTATTATCTGCAGTCTGCCTGCCATGTCCATCTGTTTTCTTTACGGTGGAATGAAGTGGAATTATCTGGGTATTTTTCTGGTCTGCATGCTTTGCATTGCATTTTTTGACGGAGCCATCGGGGTATGGTGTTCTGCGAGATTTCGCAAAACCATCGTGGCAGTGATTATGACCATGGTGATCGAGCTTGTTTTCTATATTGGAACGCTGGTGGCATTTGTGTGTGTTTACGTTTACCGATATGAGCAGCTGGTGTCTGTCCGTTTCAACGGTGTTGTGGATGTGGGACCGCTGCCCCTGATTCTTCTGCTGAATCCGGCGGTGGGATTCTGTGATACGATTTTTGCAGCCTGTACGGGAACCCGGATCGTGGACAGCATGCTGTCAGGTGGGTTCTTTGGCTCCATTAAGATGTCTGATTTTATTTCAAAACTGATTCCCTATTGGAACTGGATCAGCTTCGGCGTTACGATTCTCCTTGGACTTTATTTTGTCATGATTGCCACATCAAGGGTTAATTCCGTGAACCGGAAAGAAAAGCACGTGAAGGCAAAGGAGAAAAAGAAGGAGAAGAAGAGGAAGAAACAGGAATAAGAAACGGGAATAAAAATTGGAAAACAATTCGTAAAACAGGAAGGTGGTGCAGGAATGACGAATGATCAGAAAATCAGACGGTTTGCAGGACAATTGCGGCGGTGGATTTTTGCCAGAAATCTGCTGGAAACTCTGCCCGGATTTCTTCTGGCGGGCACGTTGACCGCACTTGTGATGGAACTGATTTCCTGCCGGATTCCATGGTATGGAGTGCATTACTGGGCGGGAGGAGTCCTTCTGCTCAGTGTACTGGCTGCCTTGTTCTGGCAGCTGGTGCAGTATCCTTCTTCTGAAAAAGCGGCCGGGATACTGGATGCGACCGGTCTGCAGGAACGAACGATGACGGCACTGGAACTGATCGGAGATGACGGTCTGTTTGCTGTTATGCAGAAAAATGACACATGGGAAATCCTGTCCGGTCTGTCTGTCACAAAACGTCTTCCGGTGAAATGGAATCGAAAACAGCTGGCACTGCTTCTGGTATCTGTACTGTTTTTTTCTTTCAGCATTTTCCTTCCGTCTCCGGCAAGGGAGCAGGCGGCAGTTCACCATGAGGTGAAAAAAGCTGCAGAAAAAGAAATTGAAAAGATTGAAAAACTGGAACAGCTGCTGAAAAAAGAAGAACAGGAACTGGACGAGAAAGAACGAAAAGCATATGAAGAACTGCTGGCTTCTATTATAGAAGAAATGAAACAGGCGGATACGAAGGAAAGTCTGAAAAAAGCCATGGAGCGGGCGGAGAAAAAACTGGAACAGACGCCCTTGGCTCAAAAGAAGGAGAATGAAAATGCACTGAAAGAAGCCGGAAGGCAGGCTGAAGCAGCGGAAAAGGCACAGAAAAAGCTGGAACAGCTTATGAATGAAATGAATAAGCAGGGAACGAAAAATCTGGAGTCCGTTGATGAAGCCATGCGTCAGGAAGCAAAGGAAGCACTGGAGCAGCTGGCCGGTCAGATTACGGATGAAGAACTGGCGGAAGCACTTCTTCAGGAAGCAGAACAGATTGCATCCGGGACAGCAACGGCACAGCAGCTGGCAGCGGCCAATGCATCTGTCACAGCCATCAGACAAAGTGCAAATAAAGTTCTTGCGTCTGCAGAAAACAACCCGGGTTCCGGTGAAGACGGAAACCAGTCAGAAGGTGGAAACAGTTCTGGAAATGGAAACAGTTCCGGGAACGGGAATAACTCCGGAAATGGAAACAGTTCCGGAAATGGAAACGGCTCCGGAAATGGAAACGGCTCCGGAAATGGAAACGGCTCCGGAAGTGGAAATGGCTCCGGAAGTGGAAATGGCTCCGGAAGTGGAAATGGCTCCGGTACCGGATGGAATTACGGCAGCAATGTGGGAACGGAGGCGGAAGGCTCTTATCATGGAGAGATGGTATCGATTCCCAATCAGGTTGGAGATGACGGAAATCTGACCGGCACCCAGGGTGATGGAAGCAGCTACGTGACCCAGGGAGGGGAAGCGCTGACCTGGTCCGGTAATCAGGTGGAATACGGTCAGGTGATCGGAGAATACAGCAGACAGGCCATGTCCCGGATTAATCAGGCCTCCTATCCTCCCGGTATGCAGGATATTATCCGGAATTATTTTGAAACGTTGAATCAGTAACCGAACCGGTCGTTTGGAAAGGATATGGATATGAGTACAGAAAATGAACAGAAATTAAAGGCAATGATTGAGCAGATCAATGCCTGTGAGGCCGAAATCGGCAAGGCGATCATCGGCCAGAAGGATATTATCCGGCAGACAATTCTGGCAATTCTGGCAGATGGAAATGTGCTGCTGGAAGGGGTACCCGGTCTGGGAAAAACGGAACTGGTGAAAGCGATATCCAAAGTATTTCAGATGAGTTTTTCCAGAATTCAGTTCACACCGGATCTGATGCCTGCGGACGTAACCGGTACCAGCCTGATTCTGAAGGAAGGGGATCGCAATGTGTTTCAGTTTGAGCCGGGTCCCGTATTTGCACAGCTTTTGCTGGCAGATGAAATCAACCGTGCAACGCCGAAAACACAGGCTGCACTGCTGGAAGCCATGCAGGAGAAAACCGTTACCTCCGGCAGAAAAACCTATGAATTGCCCACCCCTTTTCTGGTGCTTGCCACCCAGAATCCCATTGAAAATGAAGGAACCTATCCGCTGCCCGAGGCCCAGCTGGACCGTTTTCTGTTTAAATTGCAGGTGGATTTTCCGAAAAAGAGTGAACTGAAGGAAATTCTTCAGATTACAGTGGGAACGGAACGTCCGGAGCTTTCTGCCGTGATGACCGGTGAGGAAATTCTGGAAATGCGGAAACTGATCTGTCAGATTCCGGTGGCGGAAGCGGTCATGGATTATGCACTGTCTCTGGTTGTGGCCACACATCCGGAAGTGGACGGGGCACCGGAGGTGGTAAGAAAATATGTGACGGCAGGAGCCAGTCCCAGAGCGGCACAGGCCATTATCAAAACGGCCAGAGCAAGAGCTGTGATGGAAGGCAGATATAATGTGGCATTTGAAGATATTCGCTATGTGGCATATCCTGCTCTGCGTCATCGTCTGATTACCAATTTTGAGGCAATTGCAGACGGAATGACGGCAGATCGGATTATTGAAGAGATTATGAAAGGTCTGGAGAAATAAAACCGGAATATATGAGTGAATTGTTTGATGAAAAATTTTTTGCGGGACTGAACCGGCTGAAGCTGATGACCCATATCCGGCTGGATAAGGGCATGAGCGGCAGCAGGAAGTCTTCGGAAAAGGGATCATCCGTTGAATTTTCTGATTTCCGGGAGTATTTGCCGGGTGATGATATCAGACGGATTGACTGGAATGTATATGGACGTCTGGATAAACTGTATGTCAAACAGTTTATGGAAGAAAAAGAGGCTTTTTATCATATTTTTGTGGATACCAGCGGATCCATGGATTTCGGGGAACAGAAGAAATCTATGATGGCACTTCGGCTGGCAGCCGTTTTTACCTGGCTGGTATTGAAGCAGCTGGATCGTGTGGAAATACTGACCGTGAAGGAGGGGCGGCTGGGAAAAACCTGTCCGATTGTTGGGCGGAGCAGTTTTCAGCGTCTGCTTCAGGATCTGGAACAGGTATCGTTTGAAGGAACCACCGGAATCAGCAAAGCGGTTCATCAAAGTACCATCAACGGACGGGGTGTCTGTATTCTGCTGTCGGACTTTCTGGATCCGGAGGGGGTGGAGGATGCCATCCGCTATCTGGTGTATAAACGGCAGGAAATTCTGCTGATTCAGATTCTTTCAAAAGAAGAAACGGATTTTTACGGAGAGGGTACATTGGAACTGGAAGATATGGAAACCGGCGGAAAAGTGCAGGTAACCATGACCAGACAGACCATACAGATGTATGCAGATGCAGTGACTTCCCACAAACAGTCTGTTGAAAAGCTGGCAAAACGCTACGGGTGCAGCTATTTCAGCATTCGTTCCGATGAAGAGCTGGAAAAAGTTGTATTCCAGACGTTAAAAAAAGTGTGGCTCTGAACCGGCAATGAAAATGTGTCCTGCATGAAACAGTTTGTCTGTTAATATGAGGCATACTGCGAGAAAGGAGTTTCCGACATGGGAGTTTTATCCTACTGGCCGCTGGTATTTTTGCTTTTGATACCGGCAATTATTCTGCTGTATATCCTGAAACAGGAAGCAAAGCCGCAGAAATTTTCATCTACCATGCTGTGGCAGGAGGTTTACCGCAATCTGGAAGCCACCAGACCATGGGAAAAACTGCGTAAGAATCTTCTGCTGTTTCTGCAGATTTTGACGGTGCTGATTCTGATTCTTGCCATGATGGGTCCCTGGCTGCGGTCTGCAGGACGCCGTGGGGAACAGGTGGTGCTGGTACTGGACAACAGCGCAAGTATGGGTACCCTTTATGATGGCAAACTGACCAGATTGGAAGCAGCAAAAGAGGCAGCATGTGATTATGTGGATGAACTTCCGGCAGGCAGTGTGCTTCATGTAATCAGCGGGAACCGGCAGGCTGTTCTGGTTCTGACCGGAAGCAGTGACCGGACAGAAGCAAAGCTTCGGATCCGGGGAATTGAACAGACCGAACTGGCCGGTGATCTGTCATCGACCCTTGGCCTGGTACAGTCCTGTGCCGGGCAGTCGGAAAATGGAGAAATCATTTTCTTTACGGATACTGCCTTTGATATGGGAGATCTGGAGGCACGGGTGGAATCATTTTACAATGAATCACCTAATATTGCTTTGAATTCGCTGAGTTATGCACGAAAAGATGATCAGCTTCTGGTTCTGATCCAGCTGTCAAATTATTCCGATGAACTATATCGGGGAGAAATCAATCTCTATGGAATGGATAAAAACGGAAAGGAAGAACTGCTGGAAATTGCAGGAGCTGAGGTAAAAGCAGGGGAGACAGGTTCGGTTTATGTGGAAACAGATGCAGATAAGATCGATTCCGGTGTCCGGATTCTGCGGGCAGAACTGCAGGAACAGGATGCGCTGGCAGGAGACAATGAGGCATTCTGTGTTCTGGAAGAAGTGAAAAAACGAAAGGTTCTGCTTTTGTCAGAATCCAATCTGTTTCTGGAGAAAGCATTTTCCAATCTGGCGGGGATTGAATTGTATCGTACCGATGATGTGGGATTGGTGACGGAATCGGAGTATGATCTTTACATTTTTGACGGGATGATGCCGGAAGAACTGCCTTCGTCCGGAAGTTTCCTGTTTATCAACGCTCAGTGGGAGGAATACTTTAAAAATTGTGGAAAAGTGACCGGACAGCTGCTGTATTTTGTGGATAGTGAGGTAACTTCGTACATGCAGGAAGCGGAAATCGGGGTCAATGAATCCCTGATTTATGAGCTGCCATCCTGGGGGACTTCTTATCTGAACCCATCTGAAAATCTGAACCCGGCTGAAGGCGCGGAAACTTCGAAGGGCTCTGCAGTGTCAGCAGGATTCTATGGTGTGTATGATGGCCATCGCATTGCGGTTATGGGATTTGATCTCCATCAGACCGATTTTGGTCTGAAAGCAGAGTTTCCGATTCTGATGTCCGCGTTTTCCGATTATCTGCTGAATGGCAGTCTTACGGAGAAAAATGCCTATGTGGTGGGTGACAGTATCATGCTGCATGGAAATACAAAGGGCTCGGAACTGACTTTGAAATTGCCGGATGGAAGCACACGGATACTGGATGCCTCGGAAGCTTCCGGTTCGTATCTGGAAGTGGAACAGACGGGTATTTATCATGTGTCGCAGGAACTGGACGGAGAACAGAAAGAACAGGACTTCACAGCAGCCTTTCCTGTGGCATCGGAATCCCATGTGGAACCTGCAGACAATATGGAGACAACGGATCCGGACGAAGCCGACCGGAACAGCGGAATCGGCACCCTGGAACTTCGGAATTATATTCTGATTCTGCTGATGATTCTGCTGATTGCAGAATGGATCGTTTATATTCGTTCCAGATAGTTTTGATGGGAGTGTACAGATGCAGATTGAAATTGCGCGTCCATGGACGCTTTTACTGCTGCCGCTGCTGGCAGCGATTATCATATGGTTTGCCAGAGATCTGCACAGCCGTTCACGCAGCAGGCAGATCGGAGAGGTGATGACAAGACTTCTGGTGCTGGCTCTTCTGGTGTTTTCCATGGCAGGTATCACTGTCCGCAGAGACAGCAATATCACAACCACCGTATTTCTGGTGGATCTGTCGGACAGTGTCAGAGGGGAAGCAGGTCATGAGGCAGAATTTGTACAGAAGGCCATCGCAGAAATGCCTGCGGAAAATCAGGCAGGAATCGTGGTATTCGGCTCGGATTCCAGGATTGAACAGTTTGTCAGTGACAAAAAGGTATTTACGGAATTTCAGTCAGAGGTAAAAGGAACGGCAACCAATCTGGAGCAGGCCCTTCAGACGGCACTGGCTTTGTTTCCCGATGGAAGTGCCAGACGAATCGTGCTTCTGACCGATGGAGCGGAAAATGAAGGAAATATCGGCAATCTGGCATTATCTGTGGCGGGCTCGGATCTGGAACTGAAAATCGTCCGATATGACAGCAGTATTGCAGAAGAAGTTTACGTCAGCAATGTGAAGCTGCCGGAAACCATTCATCAGGGTGACCGCTTTGAGGTTCAGGTGGAATTATATGCATCGGAATCGGCAGAGGCAACTGTATCTCTGTATTCCGGTCGTACCCTGAAGGGGCAGAAGCAGGTGATTCTCCAGAAGGGAAACAATCAGCTGGTTTTTATAGATCAGGGTCTGGAAGGCGGATTGAAAAGTTATCGGGTAACCGTGGAATCAGCTAAAGATACGGTGACAGTTAATAATACCTACAGTGCTTTTACCACTGTGGAAGCAGCGCCCCGTATTCTGGTGGTGGAAGGAAATGCCGGGGATAGTACGGCATTTGAGAAAATTCTGCAGGCATGCAATTATGATTATGAAATCGTTACCCCCTCCGGGGTTCCCGGACAGATTGCAGATCTCACCCGGTATCAGACGGTAATCTTTCTGGATGTTTATGCCGATGATCTTCGGGACGGTTTTCCGGATCTTCTGAAAACGTATGTAAAGGATTATGCCGGCGGTCTGGTGGTGCTGGGAGGACCCAACAGCTATGCACTGGGAAATTA
>JALETI010000099.1 GCA_022781515.1 Lachnospiraceae bacterium | reverse complement strand
TGGTTACAGTTTGAGCCTGTAATGTTCTTGTCTTAGTGATGGACACTAAGCGAGATCTATCTTCTTCTGAGAGAGTGATTGGTTTAGCTTTTGCCATGACATATAACCTCCATATCTTAGTGAAGACATTATATCACAGGTTGAGCAATTAATCTATTTATTTATTTTACAATATAGTAGTTCCTGATATTCCGTCATCCGAAAAATGCCTGAACCTAGTCCCCCCTTTTTCTCTACAATAATCTTCCAGCAGTTTTTTCTGATTTGAAATACTGTACGACTCACCCAAGTTCTCATCCTCTCGGCTCAATCGTTCATACAATGCAATAATCTTTTCCATATTGTCTCCTTTCCTCGTATTTGAGCAAAAATAATAAGCTCAAAGAGAATCTTTAATGTTTTAAGGTACTAAAAATACTCTTTCAGCTTATTACACCGGAAACAACAAAAACAATTCTCGGACTTCTGAAAACCATTCATGACACGATGGGAATTACGGTGGTCATCATTACGCATGAAATGAAAGTGATCCAGGAAATCTGCACAAGTGTTGCTGTTCTCGAAAATGGTGAAGTACAGGAAGTAAGCAGCGTTACAGAACTTTTTGCGAATCCGAAATCAAAAGCGGCGAAACGGCTTTTGCTGCTTGATGGAAAGGAGGAAGATTATGTGGGATAATACGATGACTGTCATGATGCTGGAAGGTATCCGGGATACTTTTATATGACGTTGGTTTCAACCTTTTTCGGATATGTGATAGGTCTCCCTCTCGGCATTGCCCTTACACTTACAGATAAAAACGGTCTTCATGAAAACCAGACTATTTATCGAATCCTTGATGTGATTATCAATATCACCAGAAGTATCCCTTTTTTGATTTTACTGATTGTTGTAATGCCATTAACAAAGCTTCTGGTGGGTAAAAGCTACGGATCAACCGCAACGATTGTGCCGCTTACTCTTGCAGCCGCTCCTTTCATCGGGCGTATGGTTGAATCATCTCTGAAAGAAGTAAGCAAAGGCGTTATTGAGGCTGCAGTCAGCATGGGAGCAAAAACAAGAACAATCGTAATTAAGGTCTTAATCGGTGAAGCGCGGACCTCTCTTCTCGTGGGTGTGACAATCGTACTTGGTACGGTACTTGGATATTCTGCCATGGCGGGTGTGGTCGGCGGAGGCGGACTTGGTGACATTGCGATTCGCTATGGCTATTACCGATATGACACGGTGGTAATGCTGATTACACTGGTGTTTATTGTTGCAATTGTTCAGCTGATGCAGTATATCGGGACGCTTCTTGCGAAACGAATGGATCACAGATGTAATGAGTAAAATAACCGGTCTGGAACGGATGCCCTTCGAATACTAAAATACTATCCATAAGGAAAAAAGTGTTGCAGAAACCACAGGAATTATGGTATTGATTTATGGAAATCATAGATCGGAAAAAGGAGAGTCAGTATGCCATATCTGGGGTTTAAATGGGATCAGGAGCTGTGCATGGGCTGTAATGCCTGTCAGGTTGCCTGCAAGGATAAAAACAATCTGGAAGCCGGGTGTTTCTTCCGCCGGGCAGATACCATCGAAGTTGAGGAAAACGGTGTGAAACGATGGAAACATCTTTCCGCGTCATGCAATCATTGTCTGGATGCTGCCTGCATGAAAGCCTGTCCCACCGATTCCATTTGTCGAACGGAGGAAGGTCTGGTGGTGATCCGGCAGAGCAGCTGTGTGGGCTGCGGAAAATGTGTCAGTGCCTGTAGACAAGGGGCGATTTTCCTGAGCAGAAGGATGAAGAAGGCGGCCAAATGCGATGGATGTGTCGATTTGCTGCATCAGGGAAAATTACCTGCCTGCGTCAGTGCATGCCCCACCCATTGTCTGGAACTGGGAGAGCGTGATTTCACACAGCCTCCGGAAATTCTGAAAGGATTTTGTATCAATCCAATATCGAAACTGGTGAAAAAAAAGGAAATACTGACAGAATGCTCTGTGAAAATCCTGACCGGAATAGAGAAAATCTGTGGAAAATCAGAAGAAAATCCGGTTCCATCTGATGAAAATTTTGATAACCCGGTGGATATTCCCCAAACCATGGATTTTGAGCGTGCGGCCTCATTTTTTGCATCAAAGGAAGAGGCTTTAAAGCAGCTTGCCAGATGTTCCGATTGGACGGAGCATACGGAAAAAGAGTGGTCGCTGATGTATGATTACCTGTTCCGGGGTACTGATGCCGATCGTTCGATTCCGCTGTGGGCATCCACATCCAATGGAGAAAACATTCTGTTAAATCAGACCACGTTGGCGGTGATTCAGTTCTATCACAAATGGGGGTATGAACCGGTCTGGATGGAAGGAAATCCGCCGGATTATATCGGTGAAATGTTTGCCTTTTCTTTTTACTTGGAACGGGCGGCAGCGTGGGAAGAGAAAAACGGAGAGAAAAACCGGAACCACCATCTGGAGATTCTCGGAGCCCTTCGGCAGTTTACAGAAAAATATACCCTGCCCACACTGGAAGCCATTGTGCATTCTGTAAACGGATGGGAAAAGGACCGGGAGACATATTGCGGATTAAAAGCGTATCTTTGCGAGATGCTTGAAACACTGCGGATTACGATATCGGATAACCGACTGCGGAGAGAGGAATCTCCGGAACTGCTTCACCGAGATATTACGGTTTCAACTCAGCCTCTTCATCGAGATATTTCAGTTTCGCCGGAACCTCTTCGGCCAGCTATAGCAGATGAACCGATCCACGTGATGAACACTGCAGGTATCAACAACTGTGGGGGAATCTGTGTGATTCGTCCCACCGTACAGGAAAACTGTATCCTCCGTATAGAAACCGATTGCGGGGAACAGGATCTGCAGATCCGTGCCTGTGTGCGGGGCCATGGTTATCGGAAAACATTTCTGCATTCCGGCCGCCTTCGCTATCCCATGAAACGGGTTGGGAAACGGGGCAGCGGCAAATTTGAACGGATCAGCTGGAAGGAAGCCTTGGATCTTCTGATGGACAACTGGATCCGAATCCGGGACAGCTACGGTCCCGGTTCCCGGTTCCGTATGTACGGAACCGGTGTGGAAGGAATTATGCGTCCCAATAAGCAGCTGGGAAGACTGTTATCGCTGGACGGCGGTTTTCTGGATTATTATAATTCCTACAGTTCAGCCTGCGTCAGTACCATTTCCAGATATGTTTTCGGCACCACCAATACCGTCAACAGTAATTCCGATCTGCTGAATACAAAGCTCCTGATTTTATGGGCAGATAATTCGGCGGAATCCATTTTCGGAACGGAACGGAATTACTATCTGGCACAGCTGAAAAAAGCCGGTGTGAAAATCATCGTGATTGATCCGCGGCTCAGTCAGACCGGTATTGCCTATGCGGATGAATGGTATGAAATCCGTCCTGCCACCGATGCGGCACTGGCAGATGCCATGGCTTATGTGATCTGGTCCGAGGGGCTGCAGGATCAGGCATTTATGGACCGTTACTGCCTTGGCTTTGACGAAGCGCATATGCCGGAGGGAATTCCGGCAGGAGAAAGTTACCACAGTTATCTGTTTGGAAAGAAGGATGGAATCTGCAAAACCCCCGAATGGGCAGAGCCGATCACCGGTATTTCCGCCGATCGGATTCGAAGTCTGGCGAGACGATATGCCGCTGCAAAACCCGCCTGCATCGCGGCGGGGCTGGGTGCACAGCGCCATGGAAATGGGGAACAGTCTGCCAGAGGCATCATGATGCTTTCCTGTCTTACCGGCAATGTGGGAATTCCCGGAGGCGGTACCGGCGGCAATACCAGTGATATTGCGGAACGGGAGGGAATCGCCCTGTTCAGTAATCGGATCCGGAATCCCTATCCCGGGGAAATTCCGGTTTTCACCTGGACGAAGGCCGTGGAACATGGTGTGGAAATGACTCCCGAAGAAGACGGGCTGAAAGGGGTGGATCATCTGGAGACAAATATTAAGATGATCTTCAATCTGGCAAGCGACTGCCTGATCAATCAGCACTCCAACATCCATGACACCATCCGGATTCTGCAGGATGAAACTCTGTGTGAATTTATTGTATGCAGTGATATTTTTATGACACCCAGTACCCGGTATGCGGACCTGATTCTTCCTGCCACTTCTGTGTTTGAAGGGGAAAATATCGTCAATCCCTGGACCGGCAGGAATTATATTCTGAAAAATAATCAGGTGATTCGTCCCCTGTTTGAATGCCGGTTTGAATGGGAATGGCTGAAAGAGGCAGCAGAAAGACTGGGCTGCTATGAGGAATTCATTGACGGAAAACCGGAGGTTTCCCAGTGGCTCAGGGAAAATTATGAAATCATGCGGAAAAAGGAGCCGGAACTGCCGGATTATGAAACCTTCAGTGTAAAGGGAGGATGGCAGTATAAAAGAAAAGGCAGGACCGTCGCTTTTGAAGAGGAAATTCAGGATCCGCAAAATCACCCGTTTCCGACGCCCTCCGGCAAAATTGAGATTTTTTCAAAGAAATTGTATGATCGGAACCGGCCGGAAACGATTCCGGCGATTCCCCGTTATGTTCCGTGTATCGATGGACCGGAAGATAAAAAAAGAGACCGGTATCCCCTGCAGCTCATCGGCTGGCATACCAGACGGCGCTGTCATACCATCCATGACAACAATGCATGGATGGACGAGATTGAGATGCCGGGTGTATGGATTCATCCTGTGGATGCAGAGCAAAGAGGAATACGGAATCGGGATATGGTAATGGTGTATAATGATTACGGAAAAATACAGATTCCGGCAATTGTGACCGGCCGGATCCGTCCCGGGGTTACGGCAATTTCACAGGGCGGATGGTATACACCTGATGAAAATGGAACCGATCAGCGGGGAAGTATAAATGTGCTGACCGGGTCCCGACCGACACCGTTGGCCAGGGGAAATCCACAGCATACCAATCTGGTGGAAATCAGAAAAACCAGCTCATAAATGCAGACATTCATCGCACTGTTTGGGTAAATCTGCTGGCCCATGAATCATGGCAGCTTATTTATAAAAATCCAGTACAAATTTTTCGAATTCTTTCAATGCCGGTTTATGATTCCGGTCATTGAGGTATGTAAGGTAAAACTGCCTTCTGGATCCGTTGGGAAAATGGAACAGGAGGCATTCTCCATGTTTTTCCAGACTTTTTACCGCAAGATTGGAGAAAATGGATATGCCCATTCCGGAAACCACCATCTGACGGATTGCCTCCAGATCGTTGATCCGTGCAGCAATATTCAGATCCTGAATTTTATACCCCTGGCTGCTGAGAAAATCCTCGGCAGCTTTTTGTGTACCGGATCCCTGCTCCCGGAGAATCAGAGGCTCCTTCAGCAGTTCATCGATGGAGCAGAAACGGCTCTGCATTTTCTGAAAATACGGTGTGTTGGGGGTGGCGATAACCAGTTCATCGGAACAAAACGGGATGGAAGCACATTTGGGAGATGTGGCTTTCTGTCCGACCAATCCCAGTTCAATGCTGCCATCCATTACACCGTTAATGATAGAAGTACTGTCACTCTGACGGATATCAAAGGTCACATGGGCATGACTTTTCCGGAAACTGCTGGTGATTTCCGGCAGCAGATAAGCGGATGGAATGGAGGAAGCACCAATATGAAGAATGGTTTCGTAAGGACTGTTGATGGCCTGTAAAGCCGTATCTTTCATATCCAGAATTCTTTTCACATAAAAAAGGAAGGTTTCGCCTTCTTCGGTCAGCCGGATATTCCGTGTGGAACGGATGATCAGATCCTTCTGCAGCTCCTTCTCCAGATTTTTCATATGGGAGCTGATGGTTGACTGGGTCAGATAAAGATAGTCCGCTGCTTTGGAAAAACTTCCGGTTTCTGCAATTGCAGCGAATACTTCCAGCTGTCTAAATTCCATGGGTGATTTCCTCCAGTGCTTTCAATGTATAGTCAATTTCTTCCGGTGTATTTCTGTGACCGAATGAAAAACGAATGGTTCCTTCCGGGTAAGTTCCCAGAGTTTTGTGGGCAGAAGGGCAACAATGCAGTCCCACTCTGGTCTGTATATGATAACGGGAATCCAGCAGATATGCTGCCTGCGCCAGTTCTGTCCCTGCAATCTGAACAGATACCACCGGAGCACGGTCAGAGATCGAATCCTTTCCGATAATCTGTATTTTGCTGTTTTCTTGCAAACCGTCCAGAAAACGGGCGGTGAGTTCCAGTTCCGCCGCCAGAATCTGCTTCGGATTTAATTCCTTCAGTGAAGCATGCAGACCGAAAATACCGGGCAGATTCGGTGTTCCCGGTTCGAAACGGTCGGGCATGAATTCCGGAATGGTTTCTGTATGGGAGATGCTTCCGGTTCCGCCGGAAAGGAGAGGATCGATTTTCGATATCATGTGTTCTTTCAATACGAAACCACCGATTCCCTGGGGACCCAGCAGACTTTTGTGTCCGGTAAATGCCAGAGCATCGATGTGCATTTCTTCCATATTAATGGGAAAAGCACCTGCCGTCTGTGCGGCATCCACGATATAGATCAGTCCGTGCTGATGGCAGAATGTTCCGATCTCCTTAACCGGAAGCAGGGTGCCGCAGACATTGGATGCATGCAGGGTGATAACAGCTCTGGTATTGGGCTTCAGCAGCGGTTTCATGCAGCCGGGATCCAGAACACCGCAGGAATCGCAGGGAATCCGGTCGAATGTAATTCCGTTATGCAGAAGCTGTGTCAGAGGACGCATAACCGCATTGTGCTCCATGGAAGAAACCAGAACATGATCACCGGGTTTTAAAAGCCCCTTGATCAGGATATTCAGACTGGTGGTCACATTGGCTGTAAAAATTACATTTTTACAATCCTCACCATGGAAAAGGGAACAGAGCATCTCTCTGGTTTCAAACAGGATATCCTCGGCCTCATAGGCGGAGTCGTAGGAACTGCGGTTTACATTGCATCCGATATCACGCATATAGTGAACCATGGCATCTATGACTGCGTCTGATTTGGGAAATGATGTTGCTGCATGGTCCAGATAAACGGAACCTGCAGGCGGTGTCAGAATAGAACTCATAAGGTACTCTCCGGGTAGCATAATTTTGACAAATGTAATAAAAATCTTACAAAATTATACTGCATAATATCGATAATATCAATATATAAAGTGGATATAGTTAAAAATAAAATGCCTAAATTCATATTTCGATGGTATAATTGTAATAATTGTTCAGTAAAAAAAGATATTTAAGCAGTTTGTTGTCAGGTTTTTCCTGATAATCTTTTTTACTGTAATTTATACGAGGAGGTTTCATTGTATGAAAAATGAAAAAATTACAATCGGTATTGCCGGTATTCTGATCGGCATTATCGCAGTAGGTCTGGTTTTCTTCGGAAATCCTGCAAACATGGGCTTCTGTATTGCCTGCTTTATTCGTGATACAGCAGGTGGTCTGGGTCTGCATCGTGCAGCACCGGTTCAGTATATCCGTCCGGAAATCATCGGTCTGGTTCTGGGTGCGTTTCTGATGGCAGTGGGCAGAAAGGAATTTTCTGTGAAAGGCGGTTCTTCACCGGTTACCAGATTTGTACTTGGTTTCTTTGTTATGATCGGATGTCTGATGTTCCTGGGATGTCCTTTCCGTATGATTCTGCGTATGGCCGGCGGCGATCTCAATGCATATATCGGTCTGGTTGGTTTTGCAGCCGGTATTCTGGTTGGTATTTTCTTCCTGAATAACGGTTATACACTGAAAAGAACCTACAAGCAGAGCACATCCGAAGGTCTGATGTTCCCTGTGATTCAGGTGGTTCTGCTGGTTCTGCTGGTGGCAGCTCCCGCATTTATTTTCTTTTCAGAAGAAGGTCCCGGTTCCAAACATGCAGCAGTGATTATTTCTTTAGCAGCCGGTCTGATTGTCGGTGCAGCTGCACAGCTGACCCGTCTTTGTATGGTTGGCGGTATCCGTGATATGATCCTGTTTAAAGAAAGCAAACTTCTCATCGGATTCGTGGCAATTTTTGCTGCAGCCCTGATCGGAAATCTGGCTCTGGGTTCTTTCAATCTGGCTATGGCCGGACAGCCCATCGCTCATACAGACGGTCTGTGGAATTTCCTGGGTATGCTGCTGGTTGGTTACGGCTGTGCATTGTTAGGCGGATGTCCTCTGAGACAGCTG
The DNA here is from genome assembly GCA_022781515.1 of Lachnospiraceae bacterium. GTDB lineage: Bacteria > Bacillota > Clostridia > Lachnospirales > Lachnospiraceae > TWA4. The sequence continues at coordinate 6,986 of JALETI010000099.1, read as the reverse complement.
GTTCTTTCCGGTGAAGGCAATGTGGATTCTGCTGTTACGGTTCTTGGTCTGGCAGCCGGTGCTGCATTCTGCCATAACTTTGGTCTTGCATCTTCTGCCGAAGGCCCCACAGCAAATGGTAAGATTGCCGTTATTATCGGTATTGTAGTTGTTACCGTGATTGCAGCAGCAAATACATTCCGTAAAGAAAAATAATTGGAAAAAGGAGAGTTCAGATATGATCGATGCAAGAGGAAGATCCTGCCCGGAACCTGTTATTATGGCGAAAAAGGCATTGGCATCCAAAGAAGCAAGTTATGAAATGATGGTGGATAACCGCGTTTCACTGGAAAATGTAACCCGTTTTGCAAATCATGCAGGATATGAAGTTAAAGTTACAGAACAGGGAGATGACTTCCTGCTGAATATTACAAAGAAATAATCTGAAAGAAGCAAAGGGTATGTATCATACATATATTGCAACCTTTTTCTCCCATTTCGGAGCAATCCGTTTTTCAAGAGAACTGAAAAAGAAAGGCATGAAGGCAACGGTCATGCCGGTTCCCAGAAACCTGAGTTCTTCCTGTGGAACCTGTGTATCTTATGAAAGTGAAAACTGGGATGCAGCAGGAATCAGCGAAGAACTGGAACAGATTGTCCGGGTGGTGGACGAGGGATATCAGAAAGTATACGAAGGTTAGTATGAATGAAAACTCTGTATCATTTCCGGGTCAGATAAATCTGAAAGAGGGAAGTGATACAGAGTTTTTTACTGTTCAGAGTCAGGCGGATCTTTTTGTAAATCTATCTGGCGGATACGCTATACCGGAGAAGCACACAGTGTTTTCCAGGCTGTCCCGGAACAGTAACCGGACTTACATCCTGTAAGGGGACAGTTCTAAAATGAATTCTTGACGAAGGAACGGAAAAATCATATAATTACTACGGTATCATCAGATTTATCAGATAGTTTAATAACATTTTTTCTGATATATTCTGAAAAAAGCTTGACATTTTGCTCTATATTGTGTATATTAAAACAGTAATCATTACTATTATCGAAAAGGAGATTCAGTTATTAAGTATTCACGACAACGAGAATGTATCTTAAAAGATCTGCAAAGTCGTAAGGATCATCCAACTGCTGATATGGTGTATGACAGTGTTCGAAAAGAACAGCCTAATATCAGCCTGGGTACCGTTTACCGGAATCTGTCCTTTTTAGTAGATAGTGGTAAGGTTCGCAAGATTTTCACGGGAATGGGACCGGATCGTTTCGATGGTCATATTAACCGGCATTTTCACTTCATTTGCAGATGCTGCGGCAATGTGGATGATCTGGATGTAACCCCGGAGGATGAATTGCTTGAAAAAGCGTCCTTACGCTGCAATGGTATACTTGACAGCTATGAACTGCAGTTTTTCGGAAAGTGCGGATCATGTCTGTCAAAGAATGAGTAAATGATTTTCAGCAGACCGTTCAGAACAGACAACTTTTTTGATTTCATGGACGGGATGCACTTTAAAAACAGGAGGAATATAAAATGGCAAAATGGGTTTGTACAGTATGTGGTTATGTAGCAGAAGGTGAAGCAGCACCTGCAGAATGTCCTGTATGTCATGTAAAGGCAGACAAGTTCAAAAAGGTTGAAGGCGAACTGACACTGGCTGCAGAACATGAATTCGGCGTATATGCATCAACTGTTAAGGATAACAAGGACATCAGCGAAGAAGATAAGAAGTACATCTTCGAACAGTTAAAGGCTAACTTTGACGGCGAATGTTCAGAAGTTGGTATGTACCTCTGCATGGCAAGAGTTGCTCATCGTGAAGGTTATCCTGAAATCGGTTTATACTGGGAAAAGGCTGCATATGAAGAAGCAGAACATGCTGCAAAATTCGCTGAATTACTTGGTTCCGAATTAGAAGGCAAGATGACAGCTTCCACAAAGGAAAACCTGGCATGGAGAGTAGACTGCGAATTCGGCGCAACAGCTGGTAAGTTTGATTTAGCTAAATGTGCTAAGAAGAACAACCTGGATGCAATCCATGATACCGTTCACGAAATGGCTCGTGACGAAGCTCGCCATGGAAAGGCTCTGAAGGGTCTGTTAGAAAGATACTTCGGCTAAAATTCAGCAGAAGTTGCATAGTTTGGATCCTTTTAAATTTACAGGAGGTAGATCATTATGAAATACGTGTGTGATGTATGCGGTTGGGAATACGATCCCGAAGTAGGCGTACCGGAAGCCGGTATCGCACCCGGAACACCCTGGGAAGAAGTTCCTGAAGATTTCGAATGTCCTGTTTGCTCTGTTGGTAAGGATGAGTTTTCAGAAGCATAAGTAAGATAGTTTTTCATCGTAATCATGAAAGATTCATTTTCCAGTCTTCTTTTTAAGAAGTAGGGAAAGGGGCCGAAGATGTTATTCACGATCGCATCTTCTGCCCCTTTTTCCGTTTGTTCTGAAAGATTGTATCAGTCAACAAAAGTAAATGATACATCTTTGGGAAGCGCCAGTTTGCATTCCGCTTCGATACATTTGATCAGAGCAGATGCCACCGGACAGGCACTGTGAATCAGATTTTCCGATGCTGCTTCATAGACCGGACCGTCTCCGGGTTTTGCAAAACATACTTCATAGGAATCCAGAGGCTGTTCCAGGCTGTCAATAAATGCTTTTACCGCTTTACATTTCGTTTCAACCTGAATATTCACATCCATTCCGTCTTCTGATTCTGCAATGATCAGAGATTCCAGTCCGCAGACACCGGGGCAAACCTTTAATTTCATAATCGTTCCTCCTTTGTATTGTGATGTACTCTAGGAATCTGTTAACCATATGAAAAAGAATCTGAGAGTACATTGTATGGGCAAATTTTTTCCTCAGCATAATGAATTTACAAACAGATGTAATGATTTTATCACTAAAAAGAAATGGAAGCAACTCTTGCAAAGCTGTGTGTTTCCATTTACAATAAAATCGTTACTATACAGAGTCAGGCAGATTTACACAAAATCGGAATGAATTATCCCATTCATTCCCTGATATTTTACAAAATGCGGGGGAAGATATATGATAAGAGCAGCAATTTTTGATGTGGATGGAACCTTGCTGGATTCCATGCCGATCTGGATGGATACAGGTGCAAGGTATCTTCAGATTCTGGGAATCGAACCGGATTCTTCCCTGGAGGAAAAAATCTGGGATATGAGTATTGCAGAATGTTCGGCTTATCTGAAAGAATGCTACCATCTGTCGTTGTCGGTACAGGAAATTTATGATGGAATTATACGTATGGTGCAGGATTTTTATTTTTATGAAGCACCGCTGAAACCTGGTGTGAAGGAATTTCTGGAAGAACTGAAGCAGAAAGGAATTCCCATGGTAATTGCCACTTCCAGTGACCGCAGTTATCTGACAGCGGCCTTTGAGCGGACCGGGATTGCAGATTATTTTGACCGGATTTTTACCTGTGCAGAAGTGGGAGCCGGAAAAACAAAACCGCTGATTTATGAGAAAGCAGCGGAGTATTTAGGTGTCCTGACCGAGGAAATCTGGGTGTTTGAGGATGTGATCCATGCAGTACGTTCGGCGAAGCAGGCACATTTTCATGTGGCAGGTCTGGAGGATGCAGCCAGTGCAAAAGACCGGGAGGCCATTCGGAAAGAATGTGATGTGTATCTGAAAGATTTCACAGAAGCAGATCAATTCTGGAAAAAAGTCAAAAGTATGGATAAAAAATAAAACAGGGACAGAGATTAAAACAGGGACAGAGATTAAAACAGGGATAAAGATTAAAACAGAGACAGAGATTAAAATAGAGATTGAGACATCAATTAAGACAGGGAGGAAAAGGAATATGAAAACAGCATTGACAATTGCGGGCAGTGATTCCAGCGGTGGTGCGGGCATTCAGGCCGATATCAAAACCATGATGGCCAATGGTGTTTATGCCATGAGTGCAATTACCGCATTAACGGCACAGAATACCGTGGGGGTAACCGGCATCTTCGAAACAACACCGGAATTTCTGGGAGAACAGATCGATAATGTGTTTACGGATATCCGTCCGGATGCCGTAAAGATCGGTATGGTTTCCTCTGCGGGAATCATCCGGATGATTGCACGAAAACTCAGGGAATATGAGGCGGAAAATATTGTGGTGGATCCGGTTATGGTGGCAACCAGCGGTGCCAGACTGATCAGTGATGATGCAATCGGGATTCTGAAAAGCGAATTATTTCCGCTGGCATCGGTACTGACCCCCAATATTCCCGAAGCGGAAATTCTTGCAGACATGAAAATTACATCAGAAGAAACCATGGTGGAAGCAGCAGCGAAAATCAGTGAAACCTTCCGCTGCGCCTGCTTATTAAAGGGTGGTCATCAGATCAACGATGCCAATGACCTGCTGTATCATGATGGCACATATGAGTGGTTTTATGGAAAACGCATCCAAAATCCCAATACCCACGGAACCGGCTGTACGCTTTCCAGTGCCATTGCTTCCAATCTGGCAAAGGGTTATTCTCTTTCAGAGTCTGTGAAGCGGGCAAAGGATTATATATCCGGTGCACTGGGGGCCATGCTTGATCTTGGAAAAGGCAGCGGGCCCATGAATCATGGATTTGATATCCGGGGAGAATTTGTAAAAGAAGCAGAATAATCAGGATTTCGGGTGTGGAAGGGGCTGTCGCACTAATTTTAATTAGTGCGACAGCCCCTTTATCCAAATGGCCGTTCACCAACAGGATACCAGCCCCAGGTTTGGATATCTTTATATCGATCAGGTAATATTTAGCCAAAGTATATATTTTTTTCTGCTCTGTTTCTTGCGGAAATTGTCTTTACGAATATGCCTTTTGTATAGTAGAATATAAAGATGTCGGGTCAAAGGACCCGATCTTTTGGGTATCTGAAATTGATAAAAAGCTTAAGGGGAAATAATATGATTGAACTGATTACACAAGTGAACTCTGTCGTGAATAACTTTATCTGGGGAATTCCGGCGATGATCTGCATTATCGGTACCGGTCTGCTTCTGACATTCCGCACCGGATTTCTGCAGATTACAAGTTTTAAGACAGCAATGAAAAGCACCATTGGAAAGGTATTTGACCGGAAAAAAGCCGGTGAAGGTGCCATGAGTCCTTTCCAGGCTGTATGTACCGCATTGGCGGGAACGGTGGGAACCGGAAATATTGCAGGTGTGGCCGGTGCAGTGGCAATCGGCGGACCGGGTGCGGTTTTCTGGATGTGGTGCTCCGCGTTTCTTGGCATGTGTACTAAGTTTGCAGAAGTAACACTGGCCATTCATTACCGGGAGAAGAATGAAAATGGTGAATATATCGGCGGTCCCATGTACTATATTAAAAATGGTTTGGGTAAAAACTGGGAGTGGATGGCAGCTCTTTATGCCATTTTTGGTGTGCTGACGGTTTTCGGTACCGGTAATGCAACACAGGTGAATACCATTATCAGTTCTGTGAATACGGCTCTTCTGAGTTTCAATCTGGTTACAGAAGCCCAGCTTCCCAGACTGAATCTGATTATCGGCATCGGCATTGCCTGTCTGGTTGCAGTGGTTCTTCTGGGCGGTGTGAAACGAATCGGTCAGGTAACAGAACGGCTGGTTCCCTTTATGGCGGTTCTTTACATACTTCTGGCGCTGGGTGTTATCCTGCTGAATATTCAGAATATACCTGCTGTTTTTGTCAGCATTTTCAAGGGGGCATTTACTCCTGCCGGTGTGACGGGTGGTGTGATCGGCAGCATGTTCATCAGTCTGAAAAAGGGCGTTTCCCGAGGTATTTTCTCCAATGAAGCCGGCCTTGGTACCGGTTCCATTGCCCATGCATGTTCCGATACGGATAATGCTGTTCAGCAGGGATATTTTGGTATTTTTGAAGTCTTTATGGATACAATCGTCATTTGTACCATGACTGCACTGGTTATTCTCTGCAGCGGGATTCCCGTTGGGTACGGGCAGGCTGCTGGTGCAGAGCTGACCATTGCCGGATTTACTGCCACCTATGGCAGCTGGGTATCCGTTTTCACCGCATGCGCCATGTGCTGTTTTGCATTTTCAACCATTATCGGCTGGGGATTATATGGTTCCCGATGTATGGAATTTGTGTTTAAATCCGGTTCGGTTAAACCGTTTCTGCTGGCATATTCACTGGTTTCCATTGTGGGTGCAACCATGAATCTTGGTCTGATGTGGGATATTGCGGAAACCTTTAACGGTCTGATGGCAATACCAAACCTGATTGCATTAATTATGCTTTCCGGTGTTGTGGCAGGACTGGTAAAAGAAGAAAAAGCGAAGAACAGATAATACAAATCAGATAATGCAGATAATAGAGATTATGCAAATCAAATAATACAAATAATGGAGATTATGCAAATCAGATAATGCAGATTATTGACGGTTATAAAGATTATGACCAGTTATTACGATTATTGGGGAAAGGATTTTTTGTCAGGATATGATGTTTTTTTGTGAGATACTAGGGACCGTAGCATTTGCAATTTCCGGAGCCATGGCAGCGGTTAAATGTGGAATGGATCTTTTTGGTATTCTGGTTCTTGGGGTGGTGACTGCGCTGGGAGGAGGCTGTATGCGGGATCTGATGCTTGGACTGCTGCCGCCCAATATGTTCCGCGGCAATGGATATCTTACTGTGGCAGCAGTTACTTCTCTTCTGGTTTTTCTTTTTATCCGATTGAAAAAGAAATTTGTTCCTTATCATATTTTTCAATGGGTATTGAATCTGACAGATGCCATCGGACTGGGCTTATTTTCCTGTATCGGTGTGAATCAGGCAATCCGCTGCGGATACGGTCAGTATGCAGCATTTTCCATTTTTATGGGAGTTCTTACCGGTGTGGGGGGCGGTCTTCTTCGCGACATTTTCTCCTGTCAGAAACCGGTGATTCTGACAAAAAACATATATGCCTGTGCATCACTGGCGGGAGCCGGGCTTTATTATCTGATGGTAC
>JALETI010000122.1 GCA_022781515.1 Lachnospiraceae bacterium | reverse complement strand
CGGGGAACATCCAGTCACCAACACAATCCCTTTGTTGTTCTATGTGATAAATCTGCGACAGAGGATATTGGAGATTGCTATGGCATAATGCTGGTCTACTCTGGAAATCACCGGACAGACGTGGAGGTAGACCAGTCAGGTTCTGTTCGTGTGGTCTCCGGTATCCATGATGAGCAGTTTTCATGGAAATTGGAATCCGGAGAGAGTTTTGATACTCCCGAGGTATTGCTGACATTTACCCATCAGGGATTTACCCATTTGTCGCAGAACTATCATCGTTTTCTGAAAAAGAATATCTGTCGGAGCAAGTATACATTTGCCCGCCGACCGGTGCTTATTAACAACTGGGAGGCTACCTATTTTGATTTTGACAGTGATAAAATCCTGCAAATCGCCCGTCAGGCTAAAGAGTTGGGTGTGGAAATGCTGGTGTTGGATGACGGATGGTTTGGAAAGCGGAATGATGATAACAGTGGATTAGGAGATTGGTTTGTCAACAAATCCAAGCTTCCGGATGGTCTGGAACCGCTCATCGCACAGATTAACGATATGGGTCTCAAATTCGGTCTCTGGGTAGAGCCGGAGATGGTCAATGAAGATTCAGAGCTTTATCGAACTCATCCGGATTGGGCGATGATGGTGCCGGGACGCGAACCTGCGATAAGCCGTAATCAGTTGGTATTAGATCTTTCGCGGGAAGACGTGGTGGACTGGCTCTATGAAACTCTTTCCGGTTTGCTGCGTCGGTATCACATCGAGTATATAAAATGGGATATGAACCGAAGTATTTCTGATGTTTATTGCCGAATCCTGCCCCCTGAGCAGCAGGGTGAAGTCGCTCACCGCTATGTGTTGGGGCTTTATCGGCTGTTGGATCGGCTGACCACGGCATTCCCGGATGTATTGTTTGAGGGGTGTTCCGGCGGTGGCGGACGGTTTGATGCGGCAATGCTGGCCTATTCACCGCAGATATGGTGCAGTGATAATACCGATGCCATCGAGCGGTTGTCTATTCAGTACGGTACGTCTTTCGGGTATCCTATTGCTTCTATGGGTTCCCATGTTTCTGCGTGCCCGAATCACCAGACAGGACGGAATGTTCCGCTGGGTACACGGGCGGTGGTTGCTATGGCCGGTACTTTTGGATATGAAATGGACCTGAATAAACTGACAGATGAAGAAAAACAGCAGGTACGTCAGCAGATCGAACGGTTTCAGGAATATTACGATTTAATTCAGAATGGTGACTATTATCGATTGGATTGTGGAGAAGAAAACCACTATTTTACAGCATGGCAGTTTGTTGCTCCCGATCAAAGCGAGGCTTTGGTCAGTATCGCAGTGACACATCCAAGGATTAATCTGAATTCGATTTGTTTACGGCTCAAAGGATTGGATCCGAAGGCTTGTTATATGGTAGAGCGGCAGGAATTTTTCGGCTGTGATGTTCCGATGAATCAGATTCCTATGGGTGATTCCAGTAAAACAAAGCAATCTTATTCCGGAACCGTCCTTATGTATGGAGGTTATATCCTGCCGCAGATGTTTGGAAACTATCCCAGCGTGCAAATCTATTTAAAAAAGGACTGTAAGAAAGGATGAGCATGAATGAGAGAGAATCAATTTTTTTGTCCTATTTATTTAAGAAAACAGAATGATAAAGAACTTGGATAAATAGACAAATGGAGAAATAACACTGCGCAGCTGAAAGTCACAAATCCTTCCTGATCCCGCAGGATTTTAATTTTTTAAGAAGAGGCGGAAGATTGACACCAATGGCAGCAACGCTGGGATCTGTTTTAAAATTAAAACCAGTTATGACTCAGACGGAGGACGGGAAGAAACTGGAAAAGTTTGCGGTAAAACGTACCATGAAATCAGCAGTGCAGGAAATCATCAACTATATGAAAGAAAAGAAAGTTGATGAGAGACATATTATTTATATATCTCATGCGAGAGCATTAAAAGATGCCGAGTATGTGAAAGAACAGTTGAAAAATCATTTTAAAAAAGTGGAAATCTGTATGCTGGAACTTGGTGCTGTATTTGTGACACATGGAGGACCACTTTGTGTGGCAATTCAGTATATAGAAAAGTAGAGAAAAAAAGCACCAGGAGAATAATGAGAATGTTCAAAACAGTGCAGCTCACAAACAGGAGCTGCACTGTTCGCATATGATACCTGTGAATCATTCGAGATAGAAAGATGGATAGAGATCATTTGACATATTAAATAGAAAACTATATAATTAACTTTAGAGTAATTAACTTTCAAGTTAATTATATAGTTTTCTTTGAAATCATTTGCAAAGAATATCTCATGTACCAGAATAGCCTGGGAAACCTGCCCATTTTATTTACAGAAATCGGAAGATGGTGGGGAACCGATCCACAGGAACGAAAAGAAGTAGAAATCCGATAATTTCATAAGCATGGAAAGAGTATGCATATAACTATTCGCGAAACACAGCTTTAACGAATAGTTGTACCTCTTTCCATGCTTTTCCATTCAAAATCAATAACATCAGAAAAAAAGGATGTTTTCTCTTTCTCAGTGATATACTTTTTCTCCGTATCTTCATAACAATAGATTTCTTCCCCGTCAACAATAATTGCATATTGACACTCGAATTCTGTCCCTGTAAGCTGATAGAAAGGATATATTCCTGCATCTGATGTTGGCTTAATTTCAGGTGATACCAGAACTGTATTCTGGCTGGGACAATACTGGTAATTCCTATACCCATATCCCTCATACACACGCTTCACAATTTTATTATCATACACAAATACCCAGGTATTGAAAAAAGGGAGATCCCTTGAGTCTCTGATTCGGTATCCATCGTTGTATCCTTTTGCACCTCAGATTCCGTTTGCGCTACGGTTACTTTTTGAACCTCTGTTTGAGTTATGGTTTGTGTCTCTGTATTGGTCTGCGCTGATCGCCCACAAGCAGCTAAGCAAAACATACTCAAAATTCAATAAAAATAATCGTTTCTTCATTTGTGCCCTCCTTTTTGTAATTGATTTTTGTCAGAACAGAGAATAAACCAATATACGCTCTCTCCTGTTTTCTCCATCAAACAGATCTCTGCAGTCAATGTTATCTATGAACGTGAGTTCATCAACACTCTCCAGATAGCTGCAAAATGCATCCGATGGATAATAGAAAAACAATTTCATATCTCTGGGATGATCATAATAGGATTCCAGTATCCTCTGTAGAACTGCACGCAGAATTTCAACCGAAAACGGATTAAAAAAATAAAAGCAATCTGCATTTTTTTCGATTTCATACTTTTCTGCAGCCGTTAACACAAATTGATTTCGATTTGCAGAAACGGCTGTTTTCATATTTTCAACTGCTCTCTCATAAACTTTCTGGTTGTAATCGATTCCTATTGCATGACATCGGGTCTGATTTGTCAGAAAAAATCCGACACGACCTTTTCCACATCCATAATCAATAAGAACATTATTTTTTCGAATATAACCGCTGAAAGCCAGACGCTCCAGAACCTGATAAGGGGTTGGCTCATATGGATAATGATAATAATCCGACATGGAATCATCACGTCCGGATGTCCGGATTTTCAGCATTCGATCCCATTTATCTCCATTTACTTCCATGATGACACTCCCTTTCATAAACATCACCTAAAAATGACTTTAAATTAAATTGGAATTTAATTTAAAGTCATTCAATCATAAAAAAATAAATATTTCAACCGGAATTAAGAGCTCAGCCATTGGCTTTCAGTGCATATACTTCTATTTCATATAACTGGTCAGGTTCCGATAATCCAGCAGTTCCTCAAGCCGTTCTTTTGTCAGAAGCTTTCTCTCCAGGATAATCTCCTTCAGCCGGTTCATATCGCCGCCGCATTCTTCCTGCAATTTTGCTGCCTGATCGTATCCGATGACCGGGGCCAGTGCTGTCACCAGCACCAGAGAATGTTCCAGATGATTACGGCAGTTTGCTTCATTCACCTTCAGCGTACGGATAGCTTTTTCCCGGAAAATACAGATACCGTTTATCAATAGCTGCAGTGATTCCAGCAGACAGTCCGCGATCAGCGGCATAAAAGCATTCAGCTCCAGCTGTCCGCTGGCTGCACAGAATGTGATGGCTGTGTCGTTGGCCATAACCTGAATTGCCACCTGCGTCACCATCTCCGGTATAACAGGATTGACCTTGCCGGGCATAATCGTAGAGCCCTGCTGCATGGGCGCAAGGGAAATTTCAGCCAGTCCCCCACCGGGTCCCATATTCATAAGACGCAGATCATTGGAAATTTTCATCAGATTCACGGCTACTGATTTCAGAAGACCTGAAACCTCTGTAAAAACATCGTTATTCTGCGTCAGATCCATGGGATATTCTGCAATTGCCAGACCAAATCCTGTCATCTCACGCAAATACTCCATAATGCGGAATGTATATTTCTTCTGGGCATTGCTGCCGGTTCCCACAGCTGTCCCTCCCAGATTCAGCTGACGCAGACGTTCTTCCACCTTGTAAATACGCCAGCGGTCTCTGGCAATCGCCTGTGCATAGGCGCCGAACTCCTGCCCCACTGTGATAGGAAGCGCATCCATCAGTTCCGTCCTGCCCAGCTTCAATACATGATCAAATTCATTCTCTCTCCGCTGCAGTTCCTCCTGCAGAGCCGACAGCTCATCCGCCAGCCGGCGCACCAGACCGATGGCCGCAATACGAAGAGCAGACGGATACACGTCATTGGTGGATTGAGACCGATTCACATCATCCAGAGGGCTGATGATATGGTATTCCCCCGGCTGGTGGCCGGAAAGCACCAGTGCCAGATTGGCTATTACCTCATTGGCATTCATATTGGTGGAAGTACCTGCTCCACCCTGAAGATGATTCGTAATAAATGCAGAGTAATCTCTGCTTTCCAGCAGACTGTCACATGCCGCTATGATGGCATCTGTCTTTTCTTTCTCCATGATTTTCAGATCCCTGTGCGTCATGGCAGCTGCTTTTTTTATCTGTATGATTGCCGTCAGCAGATCCGGATTGACTCCCCGATCATCCAATGCAAAGTTCTCTGCTGCTCTGGCTGTATTTATACCGTATAAAGCATTTTTCGGTACTGACATGGCTCCCAGCTTATCCTGTTCCATACGCCATGTCTGATTTTCTGTTCCGTCCATATCGATTCCTTTCCTGCTTTCATGGTCTTATATCTGTTCTGAAATCCCGATTCCCGCCTGTGGGATCGAATCATTCATCCCACAGGTACGTTCAGTCTTCATCATCCAGACACATGGCAATAGCCGGGAAGGGCTCAAGGCTCCGTCTCAGAATTCCCTGCATCCAGGCAATCAGAATTCCGTAATTGGTAATCGGCACATTCTGTCTTGCCGCCATACGGATCCGATGCTTCATCTCTTTTTCATTTAAGGTACAGCCGCCGCAATGAACAATCATGCTGTATTTTTCCAGATCATCCGGAAATGTACCGCCGCTGGTAAATTCAAACTCCAGCTGCTTACCGGTATTCTGACGAATCCATCGGGGAATCTTCACTGTACCGATATCATCACATTGTCTGTGGTGCGTGCATCCCTCGGAAATCAGAACCGTATCTCCGTCTTTTAGCCGTTCCATGGCTTTTACGCCCTTTACCAGCTCCTCCAGATTGCCTTTATGGCGGGCAAATAAAATGGAAAATGAAGTCAGCAACACATCTCTTGGTGTATCTGCAGAAACCTTGGCAAATACCTGTGAATCCGTAATAACAAGTCTGGGTTTTCTGTTCAGGCTCTCCAGAGTTTCCCTCAATTCATATTCCTTTGTCATAATCGCCATGGCATCGGATTCCAGAATATCACGGATCGTCTGCTGCTGCGGCAGAATCAGACGCCCCTTGGGTGCCGCCTTATCAATGGGAATAACCAGCACCACCAGATCCGAAGGGGAAAGCAGATCGCCCACCAGCTTGAACTTCTCTTCATCTGCAGGTGCCATCCGGGCAATCATCTCTTTCAGCTCCTGAATATGCTCACCGGTCACTGCGCTGACATAAATATCAGTGGGTACCTTCGGTCCTGCTTTCACTGCTTCCAGAACCTGCCTGTCCATAAGGTCGATTTTATTATAGACCACAAGATATGGTGTCTTTTTCTCTTTAAACTTTTCAATCAGTTCCAGTTCAAGATCTCCCAGTCCTTCTGTACCGTCCACAATCAGAAGCGCCAGATCCGATTTATTCAGAACCTGAAGAGAACGTCTCATACGCTCATGCCCCAGTTCCCCTTCATCATCAAGACCAGGCGTATCAAAAATTTTCACAGGACCGAGGGGTAACAGTTCCATGGCTTTGGCAACCGGATCCGTTGTAGTTCCTTTCACATCCGAAACAATCGCCACATCCTGTCCTGTAATTGCATTGATTATACTGGATTTTCCTGCATTTCTTCTTCCAAAAATCCCGATATGTACCCGGCTCCCGCTGGGTGTTTCATTTAATCCGCTCATAAAATCCTCCTTGCTTTGCCGTCCGGGCCGACAATTGGACACATCCGACTCAGGTTGCCTGTTTTGTGAAATCTGCTGTTTTTAAAATCGATTGCAGAACTCATATAGTACATTTTACCATCTGGTGCATGGAAAAGCAAGGAAGAAACTCGCTGTAAAGCAATATCTGATTTATTTTATTATCCTATCAACACATTTTTTCCGTGAAATGCAAAGCCATAGCTTCGGATGTGCGCTCTGGGAATTCCCCGATTCACCAGCTGTGCCGCATACTGTTTTTCTTCAATCTGATCCAGTGCTTCCTGCACGGTATCTTTCAGCGTTTCCTCACTGTCCGAATCATATACTTTAAACTCCAGTATGATTGCATCGTCCATCTGCGGATTCTTTGGTTCCAGCATAACGTCATATCTTCCGAATCCACTTTCCCGATTGGATGTAATCACATATCGTTTCTGCAGATCCACAATCAGACCAAGTACAAACCCATGATAAAAACGCTCCGGTTCTCCTCCTGAAGGGCGCTTTCCGGTATCGAAATAACTGAAGGTATTTAATGCAACCCGGTTCATATATGCATTCATCGCTTTCCTGTCATCAAGCAGTAAGGCGTGCACAAAATCATTATAGTCTGCTCTGGAATCCTGAAACCATCCGCGAACCATGTTGTAAAACATGCGTTCCACTTCATAGTTGGTAAGCGAAAGCTCATATTCCGCTTCTTCCCCGCATTCCAGAAATTCTTCCCGGTCATAAGACAGTACTTTCAGATAACCACTTGCCAGAAGAAGGCTCCAGATTGCAGTCTCATCCTTATCAAGCTGATTATATATGATCTGATCATCAATAAAGGTTCGTATGGACTCTCCCTGAAGTAAAGTTTCAAATTTCTCCTTGATCCTGCGGTTCCCTTCCCGAAGAAGTTTACTCACCAGACTATTGGAACTGGTGTTGGCCCAGTAGGTTGAAAGTTTTCTTTTATCCAGATAATTTAAAATAGACCATGGATTATAAATATCATCATAACGTCCAAAGACGAAACCATCATACCATTGTTTTACCAATTCTCTTTGCCCGCCCAGACCATATTCATCTAAAGCCAGAAACACTTCTTCTTCCGTAAAACCAAAAGCGGTCTCATATTTATCCGATGTGGTGGTCACCACTTCCAGATTATTCAGATCAGAAAATACGGACTCCTTGCTTACTCTTGTAATCCCAGTCATAACAGCCCGTTCCAGCCAGGGATTTGTCTTAAATGCAGAATTAAACATACTTCTGGTTAAACTCACCAGTTCATCCCAGAATCCATCCACATAAGCTTCCTGCATCGGAGTGTCATATTCATCCAGCAGGATAATTACTTTTTTTCCATAATATCGGTACAAATATCCGGAAATCTGATAAATGGAAGCTGTCAGATCCGCATTACTGACTTTATCTGACAGAATTCGTCCATAATAGGCTTCATCTGCCTGATCCAGCACTCCGCTGCCTTTCAGAAAAGAAAATTTAATATAAAGATTTCTGATAATCTGGCAGATTCTCTCTCTGGCATCAGCATAATTTGTCTCTTTAACTCTTGCAAAAGACAGACTGATTACCGGATACGTTCCCTGAATTTTTCGATATTTCTCTTCCTTCCAGATGGAAAGTCCTTCGAACAAATCTCTTCGATCCGCATAATCAACCGAGAAAAACTCCTCCAACATACTCATATTTAATGTTTTTCCAAAACGGCGCGGACGGGTAATTAACGTTACGTCATCTCCACTCTCCCACCATTCTTTTATAAAAGATGTTTTATCAATATAAAAATATTGGTTTTCTCTCACTTTGTCAAAGCTCTGTATCCCAATCCCTACTGTTCTTGCCATACATCATCCCTCCTGCTGATTCTGCAGAGTTTCGTTATCAAACTTCTTATTCATGGAATAATTAATTATGACTTATACTAGCATGTGAAAGTATAAAAAGCAAGTTCACATGGATAAATCCGTAGTGTTGTTTCACAAATATATTATACCTGATTATCGACTCACTGGTCGCTGATTTGATTTTACTGGCAGAATCAAAATATTTCAGGATAAATAATTAAAAGTTTTCCCCGCGCTGTTTCATTAATTCAACCTGATAGTATTGTCTGGTCACAGAGGCATTTTCAGATTCGATAAACTGAAAAAAATACACCTGAAAGGTATGATTGTCTTTCCATCCTCGTGTGACCAGCCGCTGCTGGATTTCATCTGTGTTTTTGGATATCTCATGGAGCAGATCCCGCATTATGTCGTAAAAACCATACAATACAATTCCATGTTTTCTTTCTTCATAACTGTAAGAAAGCAATTGTGTTAAATACTCACCCATATATTGCACAAAAATAGACGGCTATGATACAAATGGTGCTCCGGGACGCATTGGCGTAACAGATGAGGAAATAAAAGCGGAAGTAACACGTATGATGGATACTTATGCACCGAACGGCAGTTTTATTTCCATGGGATTTTTACTCACCAACAATCCGGATCCAATGGATTTTGTAAATAATATGATTCGTATTGCTGGACATGTTAACGAATTGCGTTATAATTATAACAAAAAATAAATAATACATACGGAGGCATACATGGTCGGTCTTGATATTTACGGTGGTCTTCTTGGAGCCGGAAAAACCACATTAATTAAAAAAATGCTGAATGTTGCATATGTCGGATTTAAAGTTGCCATCATTGAAAATGAAATAGGGAAAATCAATCTGGATTCTGCAGAATTCCGGACTGCACAAATTAAAGTGAAAGAATTGACAGCCGGTTGTGTATGCTGTACGCTGCAGGGCAATCTGACCTATGCAGTTGCGGAATTGATTCGTCAGGAAAAGCCGGATTATATTATCATCGAGCCCACAGGTCTTGCTGATTTTTCCGGTGTCATAAAAGCCTGTCTTAATACCAGACAGGTGTTTTTGAACCGATGTGTTATGATCGTCAACAGCAGAAAAAATCAGACGCTGATGAAGGTTGTCGGACCGTTCTATATCGAACAGCTGAAAATTGCAGATACTATATACATGAATTTCACGGAAAAGATGTCTGCGGATGACATAGAGAAAACAAAAGAACGGCTTCACTCTGTGAATCCCAATGCCAGAATTGTAACGATTCCTATTCATGAAATGACGGAAGATCCGTTTCCGTCTGAAACAAAGGTTTCTGACCATGCAAATCCAAAAGGGAAATCCACCCTGCTTCCATCAGAACCTTTTTCTGCAAAGTCAAACAGGAAGCAGAAAGTCAAAATAACTGTGGAGGAAGCTGGCAGCAACAATCCGGTACGCATATTTCCCGGCAGCCAGATGAAACTCTATACATGGTCTTATTCTTTTCAGAAAGAAATGTCTGAGAATGACATCAAAAAACTGAAAGAAATCCTGTCAGACAGTGAACACTGTGATATCTGGCGGGCAAAAGGCTATCTGAGAATGTCAGACCATTCCGTTTATAAAATCGATGCGGCATTCGGAGAAATGTTTGAAGAAATTCGCGTGGATGGGAATGATCAGGAAATCGGTACTCTGGTGTTGATCGGAAAAAAGATTGACAGTCATTGGCTTTCAGAACAATTCAAAATGCTGTAAATCAACGGATAAAGGACATTTTTCCTGAAAACAATCAGGAAAAATGTCCTTAAATCATTTAATTATATGATTCCAAAAACTTAGAACATGATCACTTCCGGTACACGGCTTGCTTCGATATCTTCAACCTTCATACCAAAATGTTCTGCATTGTATTTGTCAATTTCTTCGCCCAGTACTTTGTATACGCCGGGGAATACAGAACCGGGGCCACCCTGTGCAATACAAGGGATAAAGTACTTGTTGCCGCATTCTGTCAGGGTCTTGTCTACAACTTTACGGATTTCTTCTCTTGACCAGCCATCGTAGTCAACCAGACAGTTTTCGATGCCGCCCATGAAGGAGATCTTGCCGCCGTACTTTTTGATCAGTTCAGGCAGGTTATTGGTTGAGAAGCATCCCTGCCAGATGTCGATGCCCATTTCAATCATGGAAGGAACCAGGTTTGCTGCGTAGCTGTCAGAATGATGGATAACCAGATCAACTCCGTGATCATGATAGTAACCATAAATCTGTTTGTACGGTTCTACAAAGAATTCTTCAAACATACCGGTTGACATGAATGTGGAATTCTGTCCGCCCCAGTCATCATGATGGAACAAAGTATCAGGATGCAGTTTATCACAGATCTTTTCAGCCAGCTGTAATTCATATTCTGTCAGATACTTGATCAGATCATGCATTTCATCCGGGTATTCCAGCAGATTAACAAGAGTATTTGTGATTTCGCCTAAATGATGGCACTGTTCAAACAGACCGGGTGCAATGAAAGAAGCCTTTAAGCATTTGGTTGTATCCACTGCATCATACTGTTCCTTCATCATATCCCATTCTTCTTCCGGGAAATCCAGTGAAGGTGCTTTTACATATTTCTGCCATTCTTCGATATCCTGGATAACAATTTTATCAGGAGAATGAACCGGGAAACCTGCCGGAACATTTTCAGGGAAGCTGTAAGTTACACCCCATGCATTTTTAACAGCAGGACCGCCCTTTTTCGGTCTGTTATTATGTAAAGCGGTGGGATTCATAAGAAGTTTTACAAATTCATACTGATTGACGAAACGATCCGGATTTCCGCCCTTCACACATTCTAATAAGTTCTGTTTTGCAGTTAACATACAAGTAGTCCTCCTTTAACATATATGTTTTTTATTTGAACATACATTTTCATGTATGAATCGGTACTGTTTCATTATTTATTAATGGGATGCTCCTGTGCATACTGACGGCCATATTTAGCAAGTTCATCCTTACAGATTGTATTATTCCATTCACGGAAACAGATACCGTTGGGAATGGAAGGGAAGAATTTTCCTCCCGGACAGTAGGTATCAATGGCACGGCGTACTTCTGCACGGATTTCTTCTTCTGTGATATTTTCAATATCAATCTTCGGTCCGTCAATACCGCCGCACATGGGAAGTTTACCTTCTGTGACACGCTGAATCTTCACGATGTCATTCTGTGCGATAGTTCCCTGCCAGATATCGATTCCTATTTCTACCATGTCTTCTACAATCGGTTCGCAGATGCAGTCTGCATGATGCATGAAAATCATACCCAGTTCATGGGCGGTATCGACAATCTCCTTATGCAGCGGTTTGATAATATCACGCCAGGTATCCGGCGGCAGGAAAAGGTTCTGTTTTGAACCCCAATCATCATGGAAAAATACAATATCCGGGTGAATCTGTTTCGCAGTCTCCTTCAGGCATGCAATTTTATAATCTGCAATAACACGAAGCATGGCTTTCATTTCTTCCGGTTCATCCATATATGCATAAAATGCATTGATCATCCCCATCAGATGGTGAGAACGTTCAAAAAGACCGCCGGTACACATGAAACCAACAAATTTTTCTTTCCGGTCTACACTGTCTGCTATCTCTTTGGCTTTTGTCCAGTCCAGACCCTCTACCGGCGGAACCTTCAGAGAATTTCTCCAGTCACAGATATCCTTTACAACAGCGTTCTCATCGGTAACATGAGGATGTGCACCGGGTGCTCCCGGAGGGAAGGTATAAACGGTTCCCCAGGCATCACAATATTCTGAACCATCATTTGGCCCCCTGTCACGCATAAAAACCGGATCCGGAACGATGACGATGGCTTCCATAATATCGCCATAATAATCCGGCTGCTCTCCGCGCAGGATAGCCATGGCATTTTCTCTTTTGGTCATCATATGTTTGCTCCCCTTTCTTTTCATTCGAACATCTTATTTAATATAAGAGTATCATGACAATTTCGAAAACTAAAGGGGCTGTCTCTACAAAAAAATGTTTTTTCTATGCGCTTTTTTCGTTCATAAGGACTCAATCCGGTTTTATTAATGGTATACAATCCATGAATGCAAAACGCACTTATCCAAAGAACACAGTTCCACGGATAAGTGCCTGAATTATCGATAAATTCTTTTCAAGTTTGCTATGGTTTATTTACGTCCATACAGCTTATTGTAGTATTCCAGTGAATAGTGATATAACTCATCTCTTGCAATAACTTCCTGATTCGGATCGCTCATATCAGTCATGATCCAGGGCATGCAGCGTCCTTTTGCACCGAAATGGTCGACGAAATCACGTACCAGTTTACGGATTTCTGCTTCATCTGCTGCATGAGGAATATTGAGGTGGAAACAGAAGGTCATCTGATCGCCATAGGTTTCATACAGAAAATCAGGATCATTGATACCAACCTGAGGTGTCCACATATCAATACCCATTTCAAGCATTTCCGGTACGTACTGGATGTTTTTGCCGCAGGAATGCAGTTCGATAAACTTTCCCTGGTCTTTGACAAATTTCAGGTATCGGGTTGTTGCCGGCATGATCTGTTCACGGAACATTTCATTGGAAAAGAAACCGCTTCGCTGTGTTCCCCAGTCGTCATGATACAGAACGCCATCAACCCGACCGTAGTTTTTAAAGATCAGATCAGTGGATTCAATTTTATAATCAGCCATTTTCTGGAAAAATTCTTCCAACAGTTCAGGTTCTTCATAGAATGCAAGCAAAGATTCTTCAAAAGGAATCATTTCGTGCAATCGTTCAAAAATACCTTCTACACATTCGTAGATATGAGGACGATCAGGGTCCATCATTTTCTGCAGTTTTTCACCATCTGTTTTAAAATCTACCAGTGACAGATCCGGCCATTCAAGTTCTTCCTTCCAGTTTGCAAAATCAGAGATGGTCCGGGTTCCGGGTTTGGTAATCATACCGCCGGCAGTTTCAACCATAATCCAGTTTACGCCCCACCAATCATAGCCATCCACTTCCGGAACCGGGTGTTCTTCCATGGCATCCGGCCATACGGTATTGGTTTCATAGAAATAAGCAGGCATCCAGTAGGGTTTTTCACCTTTTACACATCGAATATAGTTTTCACGTACACTATAAGGTCTGCCTTCGATAGGCGGTTTCGGTCTCTGGAAAATCCAGGGAAAGCTTCCGGGTGACTGCCATTCTTTTGAATAATCTCGCTCTGCTGCGGTTTTCATAAATCTTCCAACGCTCATGTTGTCCTCCTTATAAATGTATTAGTAATACGTAACCGTTTCCTGTATACTATCATTATAGGATTTTGAGAGAAAAAAACCATGTCATGCACGCATAAGTATTCCTCTTTTTTGTTATTATTTTTTGTACTTTTCTTCCAATTCAAATCGATGCTTGCGGAGATTTGGCGCCGGATTCCGTTTGCGAAACAAACATTTTCCTAATAAAACAGCTGATTTCTGAATCATATATTGAGAAAAATCAGTATCTAATAATCGAAAAACAGCTGCTCCCGGTAAAATCAGGAGCAGCTGTCAAAATTCGTTATTTCATTTCATAATTAGAACATGATCACTTCGGGTTCACGACTTGCTTCAATGTCTTCCAGTTTCAGACCAAAATGTTCTGCATTGTATTTACCGATTTCTTCGCCCAGGACTTTGTATACACCGGGGAATACAGAACCGGGACCCCCCTGTGCGATACAGGGAATAAAGTACTTGTTACCGCATTCTTCCAGAGTTTTGTCTACAACTTTACGAATTGCTTCCCGTGACCAGCCATCATAGTCAACCAGACAATTTTCGATACCGCCCATGAAGGAAATCTTGCCGCCATACTTTTTGATCAGTTCAGGCAGATTGTTAGTTGAGAAACAGCCCTGCCAGATATCAATGCCCATTTCAATCATGGAAGGAACCAGATTTGCAGCATAGCTGTCAGAGTGATGGATAACCAGGTCAACGCCATGGTCATGATAATAGCCGTAAATCTGTTTATAAGGTTCTACAAAGAATTCTTCGAACATACTTGTAGACATGAATGTGGAATTCTGTCCGCCCCAGTCATCATGATGGAAAATGGTATCAGGATGCAGCTTGTCACAGATTTTTTCAGCCAGCTGCAATTCGTATTCCGTCAGATACTTGATCAGATCATGCATTTCATCCGGATATTCCAGCAGGTTTACAAGTGTATTGGTAATTTCTCCTAAATGATGACACTGTTCAAACAGACCGGGTGCGATAAAGGATGCTTTTAAGGATTTACTTCCATCTACTGCATCATACTGTGCTTTTAACATATCCCATTCTTCATTTGCAAAGTCAAGAGAAGGGGCTTTTACATATTTCTGCCACTCTTCGATGTCCTGAATTACAATTTTATCAGGAGAATGAACCGGGAAACCAGCCGGAACATTTTCCGGAAAACTATAGGTTACTCCCCAGGAGTTTTTCACTTCAGGGCCGCCCTTTTCCGGCATTGGGCTGTGCAGCATGGCAGGATTGAAAAGAAGTTTCACGAATTCGTACTGATTTACAAAACGGTCGGGATTACCGCCTTTGATACATTCCAGTAAGTTCTGTTTTGCAGTTAACATAATTTTTATTACCTCCTATGGTATGAATATTTGAAAGTTTATTTATTGCCAACAGGATGTTCCTGTGCATACTGACGTCCATATTTTGCAAGTTCATCCATAACGATACTGTTGTTCCATTCGCGGAAGCAGATACCATTTGGAATAGATGGGAAGAACTTTCCTCCCGGACAGTAGGTATCAATGGCACGGCGTACTTCTGCACGTATTTCTTCTTCCGAGATATTTTCAATATCAATCTTCGGTCCATCAATACCGCCGCACATGGGAAGTTTTCCGTCCGTAACACGCTGAATTTTCACAATATCATTCTGCGCGATGGTTCCCTGCCAGATGTCAATTCCGATTTCCACCATATCTTCTACAATCGGTTCACAGATACAGTCTGCATGGTGCATGAAAATCATTCCCAGTTCATGGGCAGTATCGACAATTTCCTTATGCAGAGGCTTGATAATATCACGCCAGGTATCCGGAGGCAGGAAGAGGTTCTGTTTTGAGCCCCAGTCATCATGGAAAAATACAATATCAGGGTGAATCTGTTTTGCAGTTTCCTTCAGACATGCAATTTTATAGTCTGCAATTACACGAAGCATGGCTTTCATTTCTTCAGGCTCATCCATGTAAGCATAAAATGCATTGATCATTCCCATCAGATGATGAGAGCGTTCAAACAGACCACCGGCACACATAAAGCCAACAAACTTTTCTTTTCGATCGACACTGTCGGCCACTTCTTTGGCTTTCGTCCAGTCCAGACCCTCTACCGTCGGAACCTTCAGAGAATTTTTCCAGTCACAGATATCTTTTACAACAGCATTCTCATCAGTAACATGAGGATGCGGTCCAGGCGCACCCGGAGGAAATGTATAAACGGTTCCCCAGGCATCACAATATTCAGAACCATCGTTCGGTCCCATATCCCGCATCAGAATCGGATCCGGAACAAGAACAATCGCATCCATAAAATCCCCGTAGAAATCCGGCTGCTCCCCTCTTAAAACTGCCATTGCATTTTCTCTCTTTGTCATCATAAGCATTCCGCTCCTTCCTATGATTTCAAAATGTTATGGCATAAGCGTATCATAAAGGACCTGAAAACAAAACGGACGTTCCATACAAAAACAGCTTTTTTCAATCTGCATTTTTCGTCGCTGCACCCGAATTTTATCTCAGGCAGAGCAGACTCCCATTTTTGACTGAGATAAATTGCCCCAATACATCAGATTAATTTATACGCTTTCAATACACGAATAGAAAGACTCATATAATCTCTTGCATATGCATTTTCAATATTATCTGTAAGCAGTTCCAGTATTTTGTTGACACGATACACCAGAGTATTTCGATGGACAAAGAGCTCCTGAGCTGCAGTAATAAAAGAACGTTCATTATCTAAATACACCTGAAGTGTTTTTAACCGGTCTGTCCCCTGTTCTTTGTCCATTGACCACAATTTCAGAATATTCGGATGGCATGCCAGAATAGCATTCTGCTCATCACCATTGAATATAAGAAAATCAATTGCATGATCGTAAAATTGATATATCGTATTGTTTTTTATGGAGCCTGAGGTTCTGGATTGCTGAACGGAAAATACGGCCTGATTATAATAGTATTTACATAATCGCATGTCCTGAAACTTTAAACTCTGTCCCAGAACAAATTTTCCGCTTTTATCGATATTCTGAACAATCTTCAGAATCTGTTCCGCATCCATTTTTTCATGGGAAATGATGACGATATCCTGTTTATAAATTTCCACTTCACATTCTGTCAGCAATCTTGCAAGCTGATTTCTGAATAATAATGCCTCATGATCATCATCCAATCCATTTACCGGCGTTGCAGCCAGAATATAAAAGGAATCCTTTTTATTTTTCCAGCTGCGATACCCCATCTGCTGGTATAGCTCATCCTCATTTACATCCATATTTTCTAAAAGTTTATGATAAATCGAATAAAACAGTTTATTATTATTCTGCTGTTCCAATAGAGCCATCGCCAGTGACATTACCTGTACCAGGTAGTTTAGCATCTGGATATCACCCGGATTGAAGTCTCTGGTTTTTTCGAGAATGTTAATTCGTCCGCATACGATGTGATTATGCATAATCAACGAAGAGATACAATTTGATACTAATGGATTGTTCATCCTGTAATAATGTGCACCTTCGGTTTCATAATTATTAACCCGGTCATTTTTAAAGTATGCATATGCATCAATGGAAGCGGAACCATATTTGCAAATATGTTTCCATTCTTTATCCAGGTCATCTTCTTTATAACGGCTGCTCAGTGCAACAACAGACCAGTTTCCGTCTAAAAGCACTATGGGATTATGAAAAATGTGCCAGCTTTTATCAATGACTTTCTGAAAGTCCATTTTTGTAACGGCATCCCGGATCATTGCTTCCCAGTCATCGTAATAATCAAATATGGACTGCACAATTTCTACTGCTTCCTGTGCATCGATATCTTTAATAACGAAATAATCATCACCACTTTTACATATGGAATCATTTCCGGACTGGTACACATAAACACAGTTTGTTGCATATACCCTTCTTGCACTTCTTAAAGAAATCGGTGCCTGATCCCGGATATGAATATCGAGTTCAAAGTTATGAAGCCGATTTACAATCATCCACATACTTAATCGCATACTGTATTTCCTCACTTATGATAATAGATATATCCGATTATAGAGTACAATGTATCAGATTACAAGGCAAAGGCATCCCCAAATTATCAGATACGATAATTTTAGGATGCCTCTATTAAAAAAGCTGAATTATATTACTGTTTCTGCTTCGGATAAGGATTGTATACAAGGAAAACCAGACCAAGTGCCGCAAAAACAATTACTTCAATTAAAATAGTGTTATAAAGTACATTACCCATCACCTTATCCACCAGCTGCAGCCAGTATGTTGAAATGAAACCACCAAGATTCATTAAGGCCATAACAACTGATGTACCGATTGCTACCGTTGACGGAGGTGTCAGAATACCAACCAGACCAAGACCGGCGGGCATTAACAGTGAAAAAGCAAATCCGACCATACACAGACCAATGGTCATTACCAGTGCAGTTGTTCCAGAATACACAAGAAATGCACCAACTGCGCACATAAAGAAACCAACACTGATTGTAAACCGTTTCAGAATACTGAATACAGTACCAAACATGAAACCGGCAATACAGCCAAATACAGTAAACATGGATAAGGAAGTTGCTGCTGCCGCTGCACCACCTGCATTCTTCACTTCATACATTAAGGAGAGATTCATCATTACCGGATAGTTTAAAATATTATAAACGCAGAAAAGAATTGCAATAACATATACAGCAGGGCTCATCTTTTCTTTTTTTGCAGGTCCTTCGGCAACTGCCTCCACCTGCGGAACATCCGGTTCAGGAATGAAGAAAGCCATAATCAGACCAACAGCACCGAATAAATGTCCGTAAAATACTGCCTGCCAGCTTATTCCGGCCAAAGCACCTCCGAGCATCTGATAAACAATACCGCCTGCATTCATCAGCAGTGTACCGTAACCAAGATATTTTGCCTGTTTCTGACCATCATATAAGCCAAGTACCAGAGCATTTCCAAGGGGTGATAAAATACCAAGACCGAGACCGAGAATAGCACGACCAACTAATACCACTGTCCATGAAGTAGTAAAAGCCGGAAGAATACCACCGAAAAGAAAGATTACAGATCCGGCAATACCGCAAATACGATATTTCAGCTGTTTGCCAAGAATAGATCCACAAACTAAAGATGCGGGAACTACAAATAAAGTCGGTAAAGTGGAAACCAATGCATAATTATTTTCCGGGAACTGTGCTGCAATAATTGCCATTGCCGGAGTCGTAACTGTTACGCCCATAGAAATCAGAAACATACTCATTACAGCCAAAAATCCCAAAGGACTAACTTGTTTTTTCATATAAATCTACGCTCCTTCATTAGTCAGTTCGGAATGCGCGCTTTCCCAAACCCATCTACGTGTATATGTATACTATCATATACATGCTCTGTTTGCCTCAGCATACAAATACAAAACACGTCATCATATTTTCTCATTTTTTGTATTATCTGACCTAAGAAGAAAAAAGAAAGCTGCTTCATTGCTATTTTCCCATGAAAATAATTTCAAAACTATGTCAGTTCCATCGCCTTTGTAAAACAGAACCCGCCGTGAACAATATTGACAAAAATGTATAAATTATATATACTGAAATAAGCAAATTGTACATAGTGTCTTTATTAAGAAAACAGGAGGAATATGTATGTCACATCCGAAAAATATTTCTGCCAGAGAAGCCATGGAAAAACTGGTTAAGGGCAACGAGCAGTATCTGACAAGCGACTTCCATTCAGGCGATGTTTCACGTGCCATTCGTCTTAATACGTTCAATCACGGTCAGGTGCCCTATGCAATTATCATCACATGTTCGGATTCCAGAGTGGTACCTGAGTATATTTTTTCTGCCGGTATCGGTGATTTATTTGTTATCCGCGTTGCCGGTAATGTAATTGACAAACATCAGCTGGGCAGTATTGAATATGGTGCAGAACATCTCGGTACACCTTTGGTAGTTGTATTGGGACATACCCGCTGCGGAGCGGTTGGAGCTGCGATCAATGATAATCCCAGCGGTTATGTGAAATCCATCACGGATGAAATCAAACAGGCTATCGGCATGGAAAAAGACGATTATCGTGCCGGCTGTCTGAATGTAGTCAACAGTGTGGACGTGATTAAAAAGAGTCTTGGCGAAGAGTATATCAAAAAGACAGGTATTCAGGTTATAGGTGCCATCTGCAATATTGACAGCGGAAAGGTTAACTTCTTATAATTCAATAATTCTTTGTACGGAAAATATTTATATATGACAGGCATCATTGATTACAGTATACATAGATGCTATTTATAAAAAAGGATTCATCAGACATATCATACCGTTTGATGAATCCTTTCTATGTATAAACTATTCAATTGAATTGAGTATTTTGTATAAAAGATAATACAGTTTTGCTTCTTCTTCTTTGGAAAGGGGAATGCACTTAGCTACATTCTGCGGTATGAACCTTGCATCCTCTTTCAGTGCTTCACCTTTCTCTGTAATTGTTACAACAAGACTTCTCTCATCTGTCAGAGAACGCTGTCTTGTCAGGTAACCTTTACTTTCCAGTTTTTTCAGAACTGGTGTCAATGTTCCCGAATCCAGATACAGAACTTCTCCCAATTCCTTTACAGACTGGGACTTTTTCTCCCACAAAACGATCATGGTGATGTACTGTGTATATGTCAGATCCAGTTTATCAAGAAACGGTTTATACATCTTTATGATTTCTTTGGAACAAGCATATAATGGAAAACAGAGCTGGTTCTCCAGTTTAAGTGAATCATCTGTCGTAATGTTCATGATATCCTCCGATATTCAGTTATTTTATTCGCAATTCATCCAAAGAAAATTCATAAAATCGGGAATCTGTTTTTCCCAGTCTGCTTCACAGTGACCGCCGCCTCTCTGACAGAACAGTTTTGTCCGTGCTCCCCGCTGCTCCAGCATTTTGGCAAACATACGGTTGAAACCGGCTGTTTCTGTTTTCCAGTCATCATCAGGGTTTTCATGGGTTCCTCCGGATTCCTCGGTTCCCCATGAAAGATAGACTCTCGTATCAGATGAGATGGTACTTTTCAGGAAATCATTGGTCAGCGGAATGGTTACAGAGTGAATTGCACTGGAAATGCAGGCTGCTTTGGAAAAATAAGCATTATAACAGATGGCTGCATACAGACTCATCAGCCCTCCCATACTGGAACCGGCAATTCCGGTAGCCTCACGGAAGGGATAGGTTCTGTATCTGCTGTCAATCACAGGCTTCAGTTCATTGACCATCCAGTTCAGTGTATCGACACCAGTGCCGTCGATATCGCCCAGAAACCAGCCGCGGATCTGATAGGGACTGTATTCAGCAAGACGTTCCCCCTCTTCATGACCGCATTCCATCCCCACCACTATGATATCTTTAGTCCAACGTTGTAAAAAATCCTCCAGACCCCAGGATTTTCCATAGGTGGCATCTGCATCGGAATACAGGTTATGACCATCAAAGAAATACATGACCGGATATCTGTCTTCCCTGTCATAATAGTTGTTCGGCAGGGAAATATGCAGCCTTCTGGTTTTTCCGGCAGGTGTGAACATAACATCGAATTTTTCAATCATGGTTATTCTTTTCCATTCCAGCAATAAGTACAGAGTTTCCCTTTGTCAATACCAACTGCATCCAGCATATCATCCAGTCTGTGATAGCGAAGAGAGGTAAATTTCAGTTTTTCACAGATGCCGTCAACCATTTTCTGGTATTTTTCAGAATCAGGATCTGCATATTCCTGAAGAACTTCTTTTGATACTTCTCCGCCTTCCAGTTCACGGATTACACGGCGGGCGATCAGTTCCATTTCTGATGAAGAACGTGAGAAGTTCAGATATTTGCAGCCGAACAGCAGGGGGGGACATGCAGGACGGATGTGAACTTCCTTTGCTCCGCTTTCATACAGGAATTCCGTTGTTTCACGCAGCTGTGTTCCTCTTACGATGGAGTCATCAATGAGAAGCAGTTTTTTGTCCTTGATCAGATCGTGTACGGGAATCAGTTTCATGTGTGCGATCAGATCACGCTTTGTCTGGATTGTAGGCATGAAGGAACGGGGCCAGGTGGGGGTGTATTTGATAAAGGGTCTTGAAAAAGGAATACCGGATTCGTTGGCATATCCGACTGCATGGGCAATACCGGAGTCCGGAACACCTGCTACTACATCCACATCCACATTGTCACGTTTGGCCAGCAGTTCTCCGCACTTATAGCGCATTTCTTCTACACTGGTGCCTTCATAGCTTGCAGAAGGATATCCGTAATAAACCCAGAGGAAAGTACAGATTCGCATCTTTTTCCCGGGAGCAACCAGAGTTCTGCAGCTTTCTGCATCAAAAACAACGATTTCACCGGGGCCCAGTTCTTTGTAATCTTCATATCCAAGATTCAGATAAGAAAAGCTTTCAAAACAAGCACAGAATGCGTCTTCTTTTTTTCCAAGCACAACCGGAGTACGTCCGTATTTATCTCTTGCGGCATAGATTCCTTTGGGTGTCAGAAGCAGTAAGGACAGGGAACCGTCAACAATATCCAGTGCATACTGAATTCCCTCAATGAGATTTTCTTTCTGGTTGATAATTGATGCCACCAGTTCAGTGGGATTGATTTCACCATTGCTCATTTCGAAGAAATGAACATTATTCTTTAAGATATCCTGTACAATTTCATTTGCATTATTGATCTTTCCTACTGTGGTAATTGCAAATGTGCCATGGTGGGATCTTACCAGAATCGGCTGAGCTTCAAAATCAGAGATACAGCCAATACCCATGGTTCCTTCCAGTTTTGATAAATTTCCTTCAAATTTTGACCGGAAAGGTGTGTTTTCAATGTTATGAATTGATTTGCTGAAACCATCCTTTCCATAAACTGCCATACCGGCACGTCTTGTGCCAAGATGTGAATGATAGTCCGTGCCAAAAAATAAATCAAAGGTACAGCTAT
The DNA here is from genome assembly GCA_022781515.1 of Lachnospiraceae bacterium. Classification (GTDB taxonomy): domain Bacteria; phylum Bacillota; class Clostridia; order Lachnospirales; family Lachnospiraceae; genus TWA4. Next base: position 33,845 of record JALETI010000122.1, on the reverse strand, counting down.
CTTTACATGCGGCGCCGAAAAAACCTCCCATAGTGCTTTTCCTCCATATCTGTTGTATTATTTACCCTTTTGCAGGCGTTGCCTTTTTATATGAAAATGATTGCATAATCCATTAAACTTATTTATTTTATCATATAATTTATCTGACTGCCATATAAAAATTGTATTCTCTGTGAAACAATTCAACGTTTCCTGATATGAATATCAGAATATAACAATTATTCATTTTCAAATAAATACTTTAAATTAGTAATTATCATACCATATGCCTCATTTGAATGCAAGAAAACCAGGGCATCTGCAGATGTATGCAAAGCCCTGGTTCAGCAAAGCAAAATGAATTCCAGAATGGATTCATTCTGCTGACAATATCAGATTTTAACGATTTTCAATGGATTCTCTGTGACCTCTGTCAATCATTTTGGGAAGTTTTGTTCCCGGAGGATATGCTTCAAAAGCACCATCAATGCGGATTGGAACAATCGGAAGGCAGGTGCTTGTCCATCAGAACAACGCGGTCTCCTTTTTTCAATCCCAGTGTATGCATCACATGTTCGAATTTCAGTATCCTCCGATGCAGTTCGCCAAAAGAAAGAGAGTCAATCCTTCCATCATCCTTCATACAGCGAAATGCAGGCCAGTCACTGTATTTACTGCACACCTGATCAATTCGTTTCCTGTAATACCCATAACCATTCTCTTTCATGTATCAAAATCCAACCTTTCCTATCTTTCGTATCCGCCTCTTTGCATTCAAATCGAAGCTGAATTTTAGTTCATTTTATCATATATTCTATGAACTTCCAATTATACAATATAGCTTAATTTTCAAAATCCACGTTCACTCAATCATGTGCAATACAACGAATGACCTTCTTTGATGTAGTTATGAATACCAGTTTCGTACATGGACAATTTAAAAACCCCTCTGCCGAAAAATCAGCAAAGGGGGGATGTTACAGATATTTTACCGTTTCAGAAAGATCTTTTCGGGAATGATGATTGGCCAGCGGACCGGCACCTTCCATGGCATATCCCAGATCCATCAGCATGAGGATTTCCTCATTTTCCGGAAGATTCAGTTCCTTCGCCAATGCCTCCGGATTGAAGCAGTTAAGCCAGCAGCTGTCAACACCTGCATTTGCTGCTGCAAGAATCATATGTGTTGCAACAATTGCAGCGTCTTCAATTCCCGAAGTACGGCTGCTGCCGGGATAGGTATATACATTGTTCTTATCATACGCAACAACAGCTACAGTACCTGCATTATAACGACAGGGAGTTGCTGCATCGATTTTTGCAAGTCCTTCCTCTGATTCGATGATATAGATGGACTGTTCCTGCAGGTTTTTGGCAGTAGGTGCCAGACGACCTGCCTCCAGAATCGCACGGAGCGCTTCTTTCTCCACTTTTCTTCCGTCAAACTTTTTGCAGGAATAACGATTTTTTACGACTTCTGTAAATTCCATAACAGGATCTCCTTTTACTGTACTTCGATTAATTCGATCTGGAAATTCAGTTCTTTTCCTGCCATTTCATGATTTGCGTCAAAGGTGATCTTATCCTCCACCTTTGCAATTACTTTTACGGGGAACTGCTGTCCCAGTGAGTTGGAAAGATACACACGGTCACCCAAAGACAGATTTTCAGAACCGGGAAGGCTTGCAATGGGAATGGTGATAACGGCTGCAGGATCCGGCATACCATAAGCTTCTTCCGGGTTCAGATGAATCTGAACCACTTCTCCCACTTTCATGTTGGCAACAGCAGCATCAAAGCCGAGAATCATCATGCCGGCACCACATACGAATTCCAGAGGTTCACCCCGGTCATAAGAAGAATCAAACTGGGTGCCATCATTGAACGTACCTTTGTAATGTACTTTGCAGGTTCTGCCCGCATTGATTCCTTCCACGGTGAAACGGGGATGTCCGCCGCATCCGCCGCCGCAGTGGCATTCATGTCCTTCTTCCTCATCACCGCAATGGCAGTCATGTTCTTCATGCTCACCACAATGGCAGTCATGACCGTCTTCGTGATGGTGATCACAGGTAACACCTGCATCGGTCAGTTCACCCTTTAAATACGCTTCCACCACTTCATCGGTATTGCCCTGTGTTCCTGCGCATACGGTAATACCGGCTGAAAGCAGTGCACTCTGTGCGCCGCCGCCGATACCGCCGCAGATCAGTACATCAATATCATTGTTGGCAAGAAGACCTGCCAATGCACTGTGTCCGCTTCCATTGGATCCCATAATTTCACTGGAAACCACTTTATTATCTTCTACTTCATAAACCTTAAACTGTTCTGTTCTGCCAAAATGCTGAAATACGTTACCATTCTCATATGTAACTGCAATTCTCATATGGATCCTCCTGATTATCTTTTTTATGCCGTTCCTTCCAAATGGGAACAGCTGACGGAAATTATCTTAACATAGATTTCCAAAAAACACCATATGAAAATGACATATTACAGAAACTCATATAAAAAATGTTCATACAAAGCAGTCATACCGGATGGCTTTTCCTTTTATCGTATATCCCGGTGTTTTTCCTGCCAGATTTTTTCCCTTTAACGGCCGTTTGATAATAATCTTTTTCGGATGCAGGTCCATAGCTGTCTTTAACAAAAGCTCTTCCTGCAGACAGGGATGTTCCAGTTTCTGAATCAGCTGCAGCTTTTTGTTGATCAGACCGGATTTCTGGCGGGCAGGGAACATAGGATCCAGATAGATCAGATCCGGCACTTCCATCCTTTGGGCCATTCCTTCGATACTGTTTCCTTCCACCAGATGCATCCGGTTTACAATTTCCCCCAGTATGGGATGCTTTTTTGCCCGTCGAATAGAATCCTTTAACAAAGCTGCGATGACAGGATTCTGCTCATACAGAGTCACTTCATATCCACAGGCTGCCAGAAGCAGGGAATCTTCCCCCATACCGGCTGTGGCATCAATGGCTGTTGGATTCGGTTCTTTTGTTTTTGCAGCACGAACCAGCATCTCGTGCTGGAGACGTCCGTCTGTTATACGGTGCAGCATGGTTTCAAAATCACCCCGGTAACTGAGGCCGTATCCATTCAGCGAAATGCCGCTTCCATCAATCAATAAGGTCAGATTCTTTCCCGGCTGATCCGAAAGCGGTGCATGGACCCGTCTGGCCAGTGCTTCCGCTGCATCTTTCTGACTACCTTTTCCCATACACACTACCAGTTTCTCGTCACTCATATGTTTTTCCTTTACATACATAAAAGAACTGTCCATTAACCGCTCCGGCCAATGGACAGTTCCCTTATTCATTTATAAACGCATAAACGAACATAACTGTATTCTGTTCCGATGCCATTATCCAATGGGTTCAAAATCAGCTACACCATGTTTGCAAAGAGGGCAGATGAAATCTTCAGGCAGTTCATCACCTTCATAAATATAACCGCAAACCACACATACAAAACCCTTCTTGCCTTCTGTTTCCGGCTTGGGTTTAACATTGTTCTGGTAGTAGGTATATGTCATGGTTTCTGCCTTGGAAATGACTCTGGATTCGGTAATGCTGCAGATGAACATGCCATGTGTACCTAAATCCATATAATCTTCAACCTTTAATGACATAAAGGAGTTGATGTATCTGGGAAGGAATACCAGTCCGTTGTCAGAACGCAGCGGTGAGCAGCCTGCGAATTTATCAGCATTTCTTCCGCTCTGGAATCCAAACCGTTCAAATACACTGAAGGGTGCATCTACAGACAGACAGTTTACATTCATGATACCGGTCTGCTTGATTACATGGTGAGAGTAATTCGCCTTATTGATGGTTACAGCAACACGATTCGGTGAATTTGTCAGCTGTGTAACGGTATTCACGATCAGACCGTTATCTTTCTTGCCATCGTTGGAAGTTACTACGTAAAGACCGTATCCGATATTGAACAGAGCACTCAGATCATTCTTATTGGCAGTTGCATCCTGCTGTGCCAGATAGTCGCTGCACAGTTCATTGGCCAGTTCTTCCAGCTGCGCACTGCTTTCTTCCGAAAGAGCGGACTTGATGCATACAGTCGTATCGGTAAAGGTCAGCTTTTTGCTTTCAGCAAGCATATTCTTCATGGTCTTGGCTGCAAGAGGTGCCCAGGAACCGTTTTCGATCAGACCTACCACACGGTTCTGATAATCACGTTCGGTCAGATGCTCAATGAAGTCACGCATGAAGGGGAAAATACCTGCATTGTATGTGGTGGTAGCCAGAACCAGCTTGCTGTAACGGAATGCATCCTCTACAGCTTCTGCCATATCACAGCGTGCAAGGTCATTTACAACAACCTTGGGGCATCCCTTTGCACGAAGTTTTTCAGCCAGAATTTCAACTGCTTTTCTGGTATTGCCGTATACAGAAGTATAAGCAATTACGATACCTTCTTCTTCCACTGCATAGGAAGACCATGTATTATACAGATTCAGATAATATCCAAGATTTTCTGTCAGAACCGGACCATGGGTAGGGCAGATAATCTGAATGTCCAGTCCTGCAGCCTTTTTCAGCAGGTTCTGAACCTGTTTGCCGTACTTGCCAACGATACCAATGTAATAACGACGAGCTTCACATGCCCAGTCTTCTTCCACATCCAGTGCACCGAACTTACCAAAACCGTCTGCAGAGAACAGTACTTTATCGCAGGTATCGTAGGAAACCATAACTTCAGGCCAGTGTACCATAGGTGCAGCTACGAAAGCCAGTGTATGTTTGCCGAGGCAGAGGGTATCGCCTTCTTTGATCACAATCTGTCTGTCAGCATAATCGGTACCGAAGAACTGCTTCATCATAACAAAAGCTTTTGCAGAAGCAACAACTGTGGTATCGGTATATACATTCATGAAATTTGCAATATTGGCTGCGTGGTCCGGCTCCATATGATGGATAATCAGATAATCCGGCTTACGGGAACCGAGAACATTTTCGATATTGTCCAGCCATTCATGAGTAAAATGCTGATCCACAGTATCCAGAACAGCAACCTTTTCATCCATGATCACATATGAGTTGTATGCCATACCATTTTCAACAACGTACTGACCTTCGAATAAGTCCACCTGATGGTCATTGACACCAATATACTTGATATCGTTTGTAATAAACATCTTTATCCTCTCCTTTTCCTGAAAAAATGCGTGACCGTTCATGTCCATGAGCCGGCCCGTTTCTATGTCGTTCCGCGAAAACGCGAAGCTTGTGAATAGTATAACATATTATTTTTCATTCGTATAGATTTTTCACAAAAGAATTAGAAACAATATACTTTTCATTGGTAATAATTGTTTTTCCCGTCCTTAAACTATCATTCTATCCGCAGCATCCGGTATCCGATGCCGATATGGGTCTGAATATATTGAGGGGAACCTTCCGCTCCCTCCAGTTTTTTCCGCAAGGTTGCCATATAAACTCGTAATGTACCGATATCATTTTCCCAGCTGCTGCCCCATACATTCTGAAGAATATATTTATGGGTCAGAACTTTTCCTGTATTTTTAGCCAGAAGACATAACAGTTTATATTCGATGGCGGTCAGATGCAGCTCTTTCTCTCCGAGAAAAACACATCCGGCCGCATAGTCAATACGCAGTTCGCCATTTTCATAGAAGGAATCCGATATGGACGATGGTTGCAGCAGAGCCAGACGACGTTGGGTAACCCGGAGTCTGGCCAGAAGTTCCTCTACGGAAAATGGTTTTGTCAGGTAGTCATCTGCTCCGGTATCCAGTGCTTCGATTTTGTCACTGTCTTCACTTCTGGCACTGATGACAATAATGGGTACAATGGACCAGCTGCGGATCCGGCGAATGACTTCCACTCCATCCATATCCGGAAGCCCCAGATCCAGCAGGATAACATCCGGATTATGAGAGGCTGTTTCCATGATGGCTCCTTCTCCATTTTCAGCTGTAATAAAATGATAATTATGGGCTTTTAATGTAATTGTGATGAGATTACGCACGGGGGCATCATCCTCCACCACCAGGACCAGAAAATGATTCATAAACAGAAACCTCCTCCAGAGGCAAAGTAAAACAGAAAACCGCACCATGCGGGTGGTTGTCTGCAACATGTATGGTTCCGCCATGGGCTTCTACAATGGCTTTACAGAGGTAAAGTCCAAGCCCAAGACTTCGTCGGTTATCAGCAATTTTATTGGTTCCGCAGTAAAACTTATCAAAGACCTTTGTTTTTTCTTCATCCGATATCCCTCTGCCGGTATCTGCAACGGACAATTCAGCCATCTGACCATTCTTTTTTGCCGTGATGGTAATGGTTGATCCTGCCGGTGTATATTTCATTGCATTATCCAGCAGATTCAGCAGTACCTGTACCAGAAGTCTGGCATCCCCCCGGACCATCAGAAGTTCATCTTCACAGCAGGTCAGTACCTGATGTCCTGAAGCCTGGTGGGATAGATGCTGCATGGCCTCACCGATAATCTCTGTTACCAGTTCCGGCGCTGAAGAAAGGGTCATGCGTCCATCTTCGATGCGGGTGGCATAGAGCAGATTTTCCACCAGATTAATGAGCCACAGAGAATCATTGTAGATATCCAGATAAATCTGCTGTCTTGTTCCTTCATCAAAACTGCTTCCTCCCTGAAGAAGATTACTGGCATTTCCTGAAATACTGGTCAGTGGTGTACGCAGATCATGGGAAATGGTCCGAAGCAGATTGGCACGCAGCTGTTCACTTTCCGCAAGGACAGCAGCCGCTTCTTTCTCTCTGGCATTTTTATCATTTTCAAGAGCCAGTGCAGTTTCCCCCAGGATGGACAAAAGCATTTCCTGCTCCGTGGCCTCCATGGGGGAATTTGCGGATTCAATTCCCACAACACCATATACCCGTTCATTCACCCGAAGGGCAAAGTAACAGTAATGGGATTCCGGCATGGTTTCCGTACCTGCGCCCGCTGAATGGTTATTGAGAAGAACCCATTGTGCCGTGGGAATTTCAACGGTCTGATCGAATTCCGTCTGAATGCTGCTGTCGAAATCATATAGATGCGGCTCTGATAATTCTCCGTCTTTATTTTCAAACACTACAATATCCCGCCGGAGCAGTTTCATAATCTGCTCCCCCGCAGCCTTCAGAATTTCATCTTTATCCCTGGCTTTGGAAAGCAGCTGATCCGTATCAAACAAAATTTTGGTCCGATATGCATTTTTTGCCGACTGTCCTGCCTGTTCCTTATACCGGAGGGCAAAGGTACCTGTAATATAGGCAGTCAGAAACATAACAAAAAAGGTGATCGGATATCCGGTTCCGTATGCTGTCAGAGAAAAACGCGGGACGGTAAACAGATAGTTGAAAATCATTACGCTTCCAACGGAGGAAACCAGACTGTACATCTGATGGGAAGTCACAACCGAGGTCAGAAGAACCCCCAGAATATAGACCATGATAATATTGGAATCGGTGAAACCCAAATGATAGAACAGAAGACTCAGCAACGTGGCTCCTGCGAGAATTACAATACTTTTGAACACATTCAGAAGGATTTCCCGCCTGTTGAATTTGAATCCCTTTTTCAGATGATATGTTGCATCTGCATTCGTATCCGGAATAATATGAATCTCCATTTCCGGAACATAGTTTAACAGCTGTTCTGTCAATGTCAGTTTTCCGAGACGGTGTTTGCCGGTCAGCGTACTTCGTCCCAGTACGATTTTGGTCACACCGGATAATCTGGCATATTCTGCAATCTGATAAGGAACATCTTCACCATATACGGTTTCAATGGCCGCACCCAGATGGGCAGCCAGTTTCCGGTGTTCCTGCAGACGATTTCTGTCTTCCTGAGAAGCCACTGAAAAATCCGGTGTTTCAATAAACAAGGCTGTAAACCGGCAGCCAAAGGCATCGGCCATTCTTGCAGCCGTACGGATGATTTTCGCATTGGAGGGTGCAGCAGAAAGACAGGCAAGAATATGTTCATCCTCACGTCTTTTTTTCATCTGTTCATTCTCTGACGACTTCATGGCTGCACCTTCCTTTTCGTATGTTAATTATATCGGCTGATCTCATCAGAAATGAAAACACTTTTGAACAGACTTTTCATTTCCCAGTACAAGAATAGAATTCCGACTGTTAAATTTCATATCCGGCATAACATTCATCTGCAGAACGCCATTTTCACGAACCCCAAGAATATTGATACCGTATCGTTTACGGATATCCAGCTGCAGGATTGTTTTTCCCTCCCATTCTTTCGGAACGGAAAGTTCAAAGATAGAATGATCTTTATCCAGTTCAATATAATCCAGTATATGTTCGGATGTACAGCGGATTGCCGTCCAGGATGCCAGCTGTTTTTCCGGATAAACAACTTCATCTGCTCCATTTCGCAGCAAAAACTTTTCCTGTACATCTGTGGATGCCCGGGCAATCACCTTTTTTGCACCCAGTTCTTTCAAAAGGGATGCGGTTTCCAGAGAATTCTGGAAATCATCACCGATGGCAACGATACACGCATCATAATTTCCGATTCCCAATGACGAAAGAAACTCCTCATTGGTACTGTCACCAATCTGCGCATTGGTTACATAAGAAAGTACGGCATTTACCCGTTCTTCATTGTTGTCAACAGCCATGACCTGATGATTCAGATCATTCAGCTTCATAGCAATATGTCGGCCAAAACGCCCTAACCCAATTAATAATACCGTTTTCATCCTGTCCTCCTATATTTCAAAAATTCAGATTGCGATCTGACTCTTTATGCATTTATTATTATCCCACCGTCAGTTTTTCCTGCGGCAGTCTGGCTGTATTTCCCTGTCTGGCAGAAATTGCAGAGAAAATCAGCGTCAGTCCGCCCACTCTGCCAATGTACATCAGAAGAATCAGAATACAGCGGGAAACCTGTCCCAGTTCCGATGTGATACCAACGGTAAGACCTACTGTTCCCACAGCAGACGCCGTTTCAAACAGACAGCTGATTAAAGGCAGTCCTTCCACACGGCTGATGATAAAACCGCCGGTAAGGAATAACACCAGATACATCGTCAATATGGTTGCTGCATTTCGCACCGTATCATCGGAAATACGACGTCCGAAGAAATGGGTATGCTCCCTTTTCCGGAACACGGAAACAGCAGTGGAAAGCATAACGGCTAATGTAGTTGTTTTCATACCACCTGCCGTGGATCCGGGTGAGCCACCGATCAGCATCAGAATAATCATAACAGCCAGACCGGTTTCACTGAGTGTTGTCAGATCAGCGGTATTGAACCCGGCTGTTCGGGTGGTAACAGACTGGAAAACGGATTCCCAGATCCTCTCACCAAAAGGCAGGCCGGAAAACTCAAAGAAACAAAAATAAATTGCCGGAAATATAATCAGCACAGCAGAAGTAACCAGAATTACTTTACTCTGCATATGATATCGGCGCAGTTTCCACTTAAATGTCCGGATATCATCCCATGTAAGAAAACCGATGCCTCCGATGATGATCAGTGACATAATCACCAGATTGATGACCGGATGGGTGGCAAATGATGTAAGAGAGGAGTATTGCTCCCGCACCCCCATCAGATCAAAACCGGCATTACAGAAAGCGGAAACCGAATGAAATACTGCATACCAGATTCCCCTGAAAAATCCAAATTCGCTGCAGAATACCGGTGCAAGCAAAACCGCTCCGATTCCTTCGATCAAAGCAGTCATTCGTATAATAAAACCGGTCAGACGGACAATACCGCCTACTTTATGAGCTGAAATTGCTTCCTGCATGGTGCTCCGCTGCTTTAATCCGATCCGTTTTCCGAAAACAACGGAAATCGATACTGCAACCGTAACCACTCCCATACCGCCGATCTGAATAAGCAGAAGAATAACAGACTGTCCAAACATACTCCAATACGTTCCGGTATCATGAACAACCAGACCGGTTACACAAACCGCTGATGTTGCCGTAAACAATGCATCCAGAAAACTGGTCCCCTGACCGGTCTTCACTGCAAAAGGCAATGTAAGAAGCAGGCTCCCGACCAGAATGACAGCTGCAAATCCCAGAATAATAATCTGGGAAGACGAAAGCCGTTTCCCTACGTCCCCCATAAAAACACCTCCTGATTCTATTTCAAATTTACGTTTTTGATATTTATTGTCGCACAGTAAATATGAAAAAGGTATTAATAAAGAAAGTTTAACATTAAATCCGTATTAATGAAAGTGAAAAATAGAAATACTTGTCATTCAAAAGAACGCAAAGAAGACCCGCAGGATTTCTCCTGCGGGCAGAAAATCAGTAATACCCCCTGATTTGCTTCATACCATTTTTCTTCTCAGATTTGATTTACCGGAAATCTTATCGGATACCTGCAAAACCCTTTTCCAGATCTGCAATAATATCATCGATATGTTCTGTACCGATGGAAAGGCGGATGGTATTCTGATGGATTCCCTGATCCTGCAGTTCTTCTTCTGTCAGCTGGCTGTGAGTCGTGCTTGCGGGATGAATCACCAGACTCTTTACATCAGCTACATTTGCAAGAAGAGAGAAAATTTCCAGGTTATCAATGAATTTCCATGCTTCCTCTTTTCCCCCTTTGATATCAAAGGTAAAGATACTTGCACCGCCATTGGGGAAGTACTTCTCATACAGATCATGATCCGGATGATCGGCTAAAGAAGGATGGTTGACATGCTCCACCTGGGGATGAGATGCCAGGAATTCCACAACCTTCTTTGTATTTTCCGCATGTCTGTCAAGACGAAGAGACAGTGTTTCCACACCCTGCAGTAAAAGGAACGCATTAAAAGGTGAAATGCAGGCACCGGTATCGCGAAGCAGAATTGCCCGGATATAGGTTACATATGCTGCGGCACCCACCGCATCTGCAAAGGAAATACCGTGATAACTGGGATTTGCATCTGCAATCTGGGGATATTTGCCGCTCTTCTTCCAGTCAAATTTTCCGGAATCCACGATGATACCGCCAAGGGTGGTTCCATGACCGCCGATGAATTTGGTGGCAGAATGAACAACAATGTCTGCACCATGCTCAATGGGACGGATCAGATAAGGAGTTCCGAAGGTATTATCAATTACCACGGGGAGACCATGCTTGTGGGCCAGGGCAGAAATGGCATCAATATCCGGAATATCGGAATTGGGATTGCCAAGGGTTTCCAGAAAAACAGCCTTTGTATTCGGACGGATGGCAGCTTCCACTTCTGCTTCATCATGGATATTCACAAATGTGGTTTCAATGCCGTACTGCTTTAATGTATGGGCCAGAAGATTGTAGCTGCCACCATAGATGGTTTTCTGAGCCACAATATGATCTCCGCTGCCTGCCAGAGCTTCAATTGCATATGTAATGGCTGCTGCACCGCTGGCTGTTGCCAGTGCTGCCACACCGCCTTCCAGTGCTGCAATTCTCTTTTCCAGAACATCCTGGGTGGAATTGGTCAGTCTGCCGTAAATATTGCCGGCATCCGACAGGCCAAATCTGGCTGCTGCATGTTCAGAATTATGAAAAACATAGGATGTCGTCTGATAAATGGGAACCGCTCTGGAATCGGTTGCGGGATCTGCCTGTTCCTGTCCTACGTGTAACTGTAATGTTTCAAATCTGTATTCGCTCATAGTATTTCCTCCATTTCAGGTTTTCATTCACCATTTCTATTTACTACTTTTTTGATAGGTTTTATAATGGTATTATATACGAATGAAGACAATGGCGCAAATACATGAAAACTATACCTTGTTATAAGTTCAGTTTATAGCAGGAGCAGCCTGTTTCTTTTCTGCAAATGAACGAATCGCATCCTATTCCCTTTTCGAACCATACCGTTTCAATATCGCAATATACTTTTGTCCCAGCAGGCTGAGGGGCATATTTTTCCGTTTGATATAACCGATGGTCATGGTATCAGAGGTATCCAACGGAATGGCCGTATGGAAGCCGCCGTTCAGGTCCTGACAGATGATACCGCTGCATAGGGTATAGCCGTTTAAACCGGTCATCAGATTCAGCATGGTTGCCCGGTCATCTGCTTTTATGATCTGTTTGTAATCCAGTGTACTCATCACTTCTTCTGCAAAATAAAAGGAATTCCGATCCCCCTGTTCAAAAGAAAGACAGGGATAATCATTCAGTTCCTCCATTGTAATCCGGTCTTTCCCGGCCAGAGGATGCTTTTTGCTCAAATAGACGGATATTCCGCATTCATACAACGGAATAAATTCCAGAGCATCTGAAGACAATATCTTCCGTATTGCCTTTTCATTAAAAGAATTGATATAGATCACACCCAGCTCACTGCGATACGTCTTTACATTATCAATCACTTCATAGGTTTTTGTTTCGTGGACAGCGAGCTCATACTCTCCAAGAGCCAGTTCGCCTGCAAGCTCGATAAATGCTTCCACTGCAAAAGAATAATGCTGCATGGATACACTGAACTTCTTTTTTGTCTCTTTTTTACTGATGAATCGTTCCTGTACCAGATTTCCCAGTTCAACCATCTGTCTGGCATATCTGAGAAACTCCTCACCTTCTGTTGTTACAACAATTCCTTTATTATTCCGGATAAAAATCCGGATGCCCAGTTCTTCTTCCAGGTCCCGGACCGCACCCGAAAGGGCGGGCTGAGAAATAAACAGCTCACCCGCCGCTTTGTTCATGGATTTTAACGCTGCAATGGTCACTACATATTGTAATTGCGTAAGTGTCATGATTCCCCCAGAATTCTTCTGGCAACATAAACACCGCTGGCCGATGCATGGGAAAGCGAATGGGTCACGCCGCTGCCGTCACCGATAATATACAGTCCCTTGTGTCTGGTTTCCAGATGTTCATCCAGTTCCACTTCCATATTATAGAATTTCACCTCCACACCGTACAACAGTGTTTCATCACTGGCTGTTCCCGGTGCGATTTTATCCAGTGCGTATATCATTTCAATGATACCGTCCAGAATCCGCTTGGGAAGAACAAGGCTCAGGTCACCGGGTGTTGCAGCCAGAGTCGGTGTAACATAGCCCTCTTTAATCCGTTTTTCATTGCTTCGGCGTCCTCTGACCAGATCACCAAAACGCTGCACAATAACTCCGCCTCCAAGCATATTGGAGAGACGGGCAATGCTTTCCCCGTATCCGTTGCTGTCTTTAAAAGGCTCGGAAAAATGCTTGGACACCAGCAGGGCAAAATTGGTATTTTCCGTGTGTTTGTCACTTCCTTCATAACTGTGGCCGTTTACCGTAACAATCCCATTTGTATTTTCATTTACAACAATTCCATTGGGATTCATACAGAATGTGCGGACATTATCCTCAAACTGCTGGGTCCGGTATACGATTTTACTTTCATACAGTTCATCGGTCAGATGGGAGAAGATAACGGCAGGCAGCTCCACCCGGACACCGATATCAACACGGTTGGATTTCGTGGAAATCTCCAGTTCACTGCAGACCTTTTCCATCCATTTGCTGCCGCTGCGTCCGACTGAAATGACACACTGTGTGCTTTCATAAATTTCATCCTGTGTATAAATCCGGTAAGAATCCTCCAGTTTTTCCACCCGTTCCACCGGTGTCCGGAAGTAGAAGGTAACACGATCCTTCAGCTCTGCATACAGGTTTTCCAGCACCACGTAGTTGATGTCCGTTCCCAGATGACGTACGGATGCATCCAGCAGTTTCAGTTTATTCTGCATGCAGATCTTCTTAAATCCGGTACCTGCAGTGGAGTACAGCTTTGTACCTTCTCCGCCGTATGCCATATTGATGCTGTCCACATATTTCATCAGTTCAATGGCATTTTCCTTGCCGATATATTCATGCAGTGTGCCGCCGAAATCATTGGTAATATTGTATTTCCCATCGGAAAATGCACCTGCACCACCGAATCCGTTCATAATGGCACAGGTTTTACAGCTGATACAGCTTTTCACCTTTTTGCCGTCAATGGGGCATTTTCTCTTTTCCAGCGGATTACCTGCTTCAAATACCGCGATCTTCAGATCCGGATTTTTTTTGCTCAGTTCGTAGGCAGAAAAAATTCCGCCCGGACCAGCCCCCACAATAATGACATCGTATTTCATATTTGTCCTCGTTTCTATCGTAATCGTCGGATATGATCTCTCGTAATTTTCCCCTTGGCAGATCAATCAGCTGTTCTGGATCCGGATCTGTTCCTCTTTCACCAGCTCATATCGGGAAATGTCAGTTCCATCCAGATTTTCCCTGTGCATATCCACAGCTGTAATCTGATGATTATCATATGTTGTGTAGTAGTATATTCCTTTATCTGCATTGCAGCAGGAGGTATAAATAGTGATTTCATAAGCCCCTTTTCCCAGATGGCAGCAGCCTCTCTGCTGATCCACAGAATTCAGGATATGGAAAAACTGACTGACACTTTCCATCTCCCCGCTGCCTGAAATGGAATTCATTTTGGTAAAAGCCACCCGGACAAAACGGGACTGGGAAGACAGATCACCAGGCAATCCCAGTCCGCCCATTCCTCTGCTGTATTCCTTTAAATCCAGACCGGGTGCAAAGCTGTTTTCAGTGATCCCGGTAGAAATGTGTCTGTAATTATTGAGATTGAACATCTGCATGGGGAATGGCGGATTGTTGGCAAGGACACCCACCGGGTTGTCATAAACCATGATTCCTTCTTCCACAGATTCCAGTGTAATGGCCTGATTTCGATCGGCAATCAGCCAGTGCAGCTGTGCCACAGGAAGTTCCGGGCGGAAAGGTGTATTCAGAATATTGATTTTTCTGATCAGGTTTTTTGCCTCATCCACGGTGGAACACTGCGTGAGGATCCACGGAATCAGTTCATACTGTGCAATATTATCTTTTCCGTCTTCATGATCACGGTAGCAGGCATTTCCCACAAAATTCAGTCCTGCCATGCCGAGTCCTTTTTCATTGACGGCATCATAAAAAAGCGGCGTTCCATCCATTACACATGCCATACCGATCATGGCGTAATGGTGATCCATCTTTTCCTGTTCCAGATAGTTCAGTGGATAATTTCGGGGCATAACCACAACTTCATCTCCATAGGAAAATTCATAATCCAGTGTCCGTCCAAAATAAAAATCTTTTGTTTTATAAGTTGCTGCTGTACACATTGTTTTCTCCTTTCCTGACTAAATTATTATACACATTTAATCCGAAAATATCCAGTGAAATACCCCATGGATAAATCCATGGGGTCTGAATATGTGTCGTATTTTCTTCTGAAAATCAAATCAGAAACAGATCTCCTGCCCCTTTACCAGGTACGGGAATTCAGCTCCTTGAACTGTCCAACTGTGGAAACATGGGAGTTCAGACCGCCGTCCACATTGACAATCTGACCGGTCACATAACTGCTCTCATCTGATGCAAGGTATACACACATATGACCGATATCCTCCGGACAGCCATAACGGTTCACCATAATATTATTTAAGAAAATATCCTTCAGTGCCTGCGGTACATGAGCCTCGTTCTGAGGGGTTACAATCAGACCGGGACGAACACAGTTGCAGCGAATATTCTGCTTTCCAAACTGCAATGCCGTATACTGTGTCAGCATATCAATACCGGCTTTGGCACATGCATAAGCAGTGGAACCAAGATCTCCTCCGCAGGAAGCCATGGACCCAATATTGATGATGGAACCGCCTGCTTCATTTTTCTGTAAATAAGGGAGTACGCATTTGGTCGCATAGAAAGTGCCCCTCACATCACTCTGGAAGATATTGTCCCACATTTCCAGAGTCAGTTCGTCCACACGACCATCTTTCAGTGCCACATTGGCAGCATTATTCACCAGAATATCAATCTTTCCATACTTTTCAGCCGTATCTGCAAACAGTGCATCTACACTGGAAGTATCAGTAATATCCATAAAATGATAATATGCCTCGCCGCCTTCTGCTGTAATGCTGTCTACCACAGCCTGTCCTTTTTCTTTTCTTCTGCCGCAGATTACAACTTTAGCACCTTCTGCTGCAAACAGTCTGGCAATACCGATACCAATACCGCTGGTGGAACCAGTAACAATTGCAACTTTTCCTTTTAATCTGTCCATATTCATTACCTCCAAAATTCATTCCTATGAGCCTATTGTACCATTATATCTGAAAATGTAAATGATATCTGTGAACTTTTCAGTAAAAAGTTTTTCAGATTATTACTTTTCACAAGATTCTTTCCTCTTTTCTTTTTCTCGGACAGTTGGTTCCGGAGAAATCCGGTTGAAATAATAGGGAAGATATGTTTAAATTCATATAGGAAGGAGTTTTACCATGTATCGTATCTTAATTATTGAAGATGATTTTTCTCTGGCGCAGATCATGAAAAAGCAAATCGAACCATGGGGCAATGAAGTGCGTCTGATCAGCGATTTTCAGAATGTGATGTCGGCTTTTGCAGAGTATAACCCGCATCTGGTTCTGCTGGATATCATGCTGCCCTTTTTCAACGGATACCACTGGTGCAGCGAAATCCGGAAAATCTCCAATGTACCGATCATATTTATTTCCTCTGCATCGGATAATATGAACATTGTCATGGCCATGAACATGGGCGGTGATGATTTTATTTCCAAACCGGTTGATCCCAATGTGATGAACGCAAAAATACAGGCGATTCTCCGGCGATCATACAGTATGACCGGCACCACTCCGATTCTGGAACATCGTGGTGCCATTCTGAATCTCAGTGACAACACCCTGGATTACGAAGGCTGCAAAATCAACCTGACGAAAAACGAGTTCCGTATTCTTCATACGCTGATGGAGCAGAAAGGAAAAATTGTCAGCAGGGATACGCTGATGATGAATCTGTGGCAGGATGACTGTTATGTGGAGGAAAATACGCTGACAGTGAATGTTACAAGACTGCGCCGAAAACTGGAAAAGTCAGGCCTTCATGATTTTATTACAACGAAGGTCGGAAGCGGGTATATCATTCAATGAAGAAACTACTATTATCCTATTTAAAAGAAAAACGGTTTCAACTGTTGTTTTTCACACTGTTTCTACTGATTTTTGCTGTGATATATAACCTGTATATGACGAAATGGGAAGCCTTTTTCTACGCTGCCTGCCTCTGCAGCGTTCTGGGATTCATTACCCTGTCCGTTTCTTTTTTCCAATATGCAGCAAACCACAAAGAAAGGCAGCGCCTGATCCGGTCCATAGAAACGAACTATGAGACCCTCCCCACCGCGAAAACCATGGCAGAACAGGATTATCAGGAAATGATCCGGATTCTGGGGCAGCAATGCAATGAACTGATCACCCGGTTTCAGGCAGAAAGACAGGATAGTCTGGATTATTACACCACATGGGTCCATCAGATCAAAACGCCCATTGCTGTCATGCAGATGATCTTAAAATCGGAGGATCGGGAAGAATATCATGAACTCTCAGCGGAACTGTTCCGTATCGAACAATATGTGGAAATGGTACTGAGCTATATTCGTCTTGACAGCGAATCCAGCGATTTTATTTTCCAGAATCATGCACTGGACGACCTGATCCGTCAGTGCATCCGCAACTATGCACCGCAGTTCATCCGGAAAAAAATCCGGCTGCATTACGAACCCACCCAGGCTTCTGTCCTGACAGACGAAAAATGGTTCTGCTTTATTCTGGAACAGCTGCTGTCCAATGCTGTGAAATATACGTATCAGGGGGATGTAACCATTTCCGTTTCTTCGAATAAGATTTTATCCATACAGGACAGCGGTATCGGTATTGCTCCGGAGGATCTGCCCCGGATATTTGAAAAGGGCTTTACCGGATACAATGGCCGGGCGGATAAAAAATCCACCGGTCTGGGACTATTCCTGTGCAAACAGGCAGCGGACAAACTGGGAATCCGGATTTCGGCAGCGTCAGAACCGGGAAAAGGAACGGTCTTTTCTCTGGATCTTTCCTCCGGAAAACTGGAAGTGGAATAAAGTACCCCATACGAAGTTATCTTACAAAAATGTCACATATACAAGCCGAAATGTCACCTGAATCGATGTTGGCATTTCGGCTCTTCTGTTAAAATGGAACCATCAAAGCAAGGAGGTCATCTTTATGACAGTATTGGAAGTAAAAAGTCTGAAAAAAATATATACGACGCGTTTTGGCGGAAATCAGGTACAGGCTCTGTCCAACGTGAATTTTTCTGTGGAACAGGGCGAATATGTGGCGATTATGGGTGAATCCGGATCCGGCAAAACCACACTGCTGAACATTCTGGCAGCACTGGATCGTCCCACCAGCGGGCAGGTTCTGTTAAACGGAAAGGATCTTGGCAAAATCCATGAAAAGGATCTGGCCACCTTCCGCAGAGAAAATCTGGGGTTTGTTTTTCAGGAATTTAATCTTCTGGATACTTTTTCCGTAAAGGATAATGTCGTCCTGCCGCTGGTACTCAATGGAACCAGTCTGAAAGAAATGGAAAAACGTCTGCATCCCATTGCAAAGGAACTGGGAATTTCCGATCTGCTGGACAAGTATCCCTATGAAATTTCCGGCGGCCAGAAACAGCGGGTGGCTGCTGCCAGAGCACTGATCACCGATCCCAAGCTGATTCTGGCAGACGAACCCACCGGCGCACTGGATTCCAAGTCCACAGATGATTTGCTGGAAACCTTCCGGAAAATCAATTTCCAGGGACAGACCATTCTGATGGTAACCCATTCCGTCAAAGCAGCCAGCCATGCAGACCGTGTTCTGTTCATCCGGGACGGAGAAGTATATCACCAGATTTACCGCGGAAACAGTACCAATGAACAGCTTTATCAGAAAATATCCGATACCCTCACGGTATTGGCAACAGGTGGTGACAGATCATGAAAACCGGATTTTACAGTCGTCTGGCATGGACCAATATCCGAAAAAATGCCAGACTTTATATACCCAATATCCTGACCGGCATCGGTCTTACAGCCGTATTTTACATTCTGCTTACCTTATCCATGGATAACCGGCTCAGCGAGGTTCGCGGCGGAAATTATCTTCCCACCATCATGCCTCTTGGCGTGGTTATACTGGGAATTCTTTCCTGCATCCTGATTTTCTATACCAACAGTTTTCTGATGAAACAGCGCAAACAGGAATTCGGTTTATACAATGTACTGGGAATGGAAAAAAGACATATCGGAAAAATCCTGCTGTGGGAAACCCTTCTTTCCTGTACTTTTGTTCTGGTCGGCGGTCTTCTGGCAGGAATCCTTCTGTATAAGCTGTGTGCCCTTCTCATCTGCAGGATTCTGGCTGTGAACAGCATTCTGGGCTTTTACCATCTTTCGCCCAAAACACTGATTCCAACTGCAGTCTTTATTTTCCTGCTGTATTTTGTCACCTATGTCTATAACCGGATCTCCATTGCGCGTCTGAATCCGGTGGAATTGCTGCAGAGCAGACATACAGGAGAAAAGGAACCGAGAGTAAAATGGCTTCTTTTGCTGATTGGTGTGGTTTCTCTGATAGCCGGTTACTATATTTCCATTACCACCAAAGAGCCTCTGAAAGCCATTGAACTGTTTTTTGTTGCAGTTCTTCTGGTTATTGTCGGCACCTACTGCCTGTTTATCACCGGAAGCACAGCTCTGTTAAAACTGCTGAAACGCAATGAGAAATTTTATTATCAGAAAAAGCATATGATTGCCGTTTCCGGTCTGCTGTACCGTATGAAACAAAATGCCGTGGGTCTGGCATCCATTACCATTCTTGCCACCATGGTTCTGGTTATGGTATCCACCACCGTCAGCATGTATGCAGGCATCAACGATACCATTGAAGAACAATATCCTCATCAGATGTCTCTATATGCCGCCTATGATGTAAACAACGAAATGGTAAGTATTTCGCCGGATCAGCTGCTTTCCATGATTCAGGAAGCTTCTGAAAAAGAAAACCTGACCATTTCCTGGCATCAGACCCGGCAGTATTTATCCTGTGCCTTTCGAACGGACGGAACCCTGTTCTGGAGCGATCGAACAAAGGAGGATGGATTTCTTTGCCAGTGCTGGTTCATTACAGCCGACCAATACCAGACTATGACCGGAGAATCCCTTTCTCTATCCGGAAACGAAGTGGCTGTCTATTGTCATCCGGACAATGCTTCACCGAAACCGGAATCCTTTTCCATCGATGACTGCAGCTTTGTATCGGTTTTGGAGCTGACAGAGTATCCGCTTCCCATTAATCAGAATCCTCTCAGTGATATTCTGGGATTTGTCGTCAGCGAAGAAACGGTTCTTCATCAGATTGATCAGCTGCAGAAAAAAGGATATCAGGGATATGCATCCACCATCAGCAATGAACTCCTGATTGATTTTGAAAACGAAGAAGCTGCCGCTCTTGCTTATGAATCAATGATTTCCGATTTCAGCATGCAGGTTCGTCAGTATATTGATTCCCAACCGGACAGCAGCGGGGCATGCGGCACAGGTATCGACAGCAAATGGGATGCCCTGGATAATCTCTATGGAATGTACGGCACCCTTCTGTTCCTGGGTATTCTGTTATCCATTGTCTTCCTCTTTGCCACTGCCCTGATCATATACTACAAACAGATTTCCGAAGGCTATGAAGACAGAAACCGTTTCCAGATTCTGCAGAAAGTCGGCATGCGTGCAGATGAAGTGAAGGGAGCCATTCACAGTCAGATATTACTGGTATTCTTCCTTCCCTTATTTACAGCTGCTCTGCATGTATTCTTCGCATTTCCGATTCTCACAAAGCTGCTGAAAATCTTATTCCAGCCCAATCAGATATTGTTCATGGGATGTACCATCGGCTCCCTGGGAGTTTTTGCTGTTATTTATACCCTGATCTACAGCATTACCGCGCGGATTTACTATCAGATTGTAAAATAATTGCATGCAGGAAGCAAACCGTCATGTGTTTCATGATTAAAAACAGGGGGTTGTCGCAATGATATGCGCCTTTCGCGCATCTAATCTTTATTTTGAGGTAAACGAGCACAAAAGCCAGCACAGATATATCCACCAAAAAGGTACATTTGCCTGAGTCTTTAGAAGATCTTAGCGAAAGATCCTGTATGGAAGGGGTAATCTCGCAGGTTTCGGCCCTGCGAGATTAGGTGCCCACCGTTCAAATGAATTCGCATCAGGCGAATTCATGCGTTGGCACCGGCCCCTGGAAAAAGGAACTTGAGCTCCAGAGCTTCAAAGACTCAGGTTTTGTACCTGTGGTGGATATACTGGCTGGCTTGATGTGCGAAAAAGGACCACACACTAATTAAAATTAGTGCGACAGCCCTCTGTTTTTGACAACACATCAGAACAGATCCAGCATGCTGTCCAGATAGATCTGTTCCCGGACATGAAGATGATACTCCGGTCTGGTCATATAATATAGAAGAAATTCCAGAATCAAAGCACTGCCCAGTCCCCGTCCTTCTATCTTAAAATTGGAATATCCCATGGGCCGATAGATTTCCACAATGTCCTTTATACCGATGAAGGCCGGACTTTCCATCGCCTTTGAAAAGCGGTATCCCTGATTGCCGTCAGGTGCCATACATCGGTGATCGGCACATGGTTCACCAAGGCTTTTCCGGCTGACATTTTCATAACAGCGTTTCCTGTCCCTGCAGCCAATATGACAGCATTCATTGCACAAAAACTCCACCTTATCCTTCTGTAGTCCGGACAGCATGTTCAACTGATTAAAAACACGGTTGAAACGAAAATCCGGTACGACATATCGGAAATCCTCCCGGTTAACCTCATCCAGAAACTGCCCGAAATCCGTCAGAACCTTTGTGGTGGAAGACACAAAATAGAATCCGGGATAGTTGATTTTCAGATAATCCAGCAGCAGATCAGAGTGGATAATGACGCCATTCTGAACGGATCCGTTTTCCTCAAATAAGGCACAGAGAGCATTGCATTTTCGGTCGGAAAGATGTTCTTTTCTGAGCAGGGAGTTGCTGAATGTCAGCCGGGCTGAAATCCCATATTCCTGCATCAGGGAAAGAACTTCCCGGGGATCCGCATCCCCGAATCCCACACGGCCTCCGCCCCAGATACAGTCTGCCGATGCTCCATAGATGGAACCGATCTCGCACCAGTCATAAAAATATTCCCTGTGTTCCCTGTATAATGGCAGGAACACGCGATACAGTTCATAAAATTCAAATAGTCCGGGAAGGTGGTAATATACTATGTCCATCTTACACTCCTTCAGCAAAAGCTTCTGTTTTACTCTTTTTGCAATATTCCTGACGCTGACTCTAATTCAAATCGATACTTATTGTACCATTTTACAGGAACAGTGACAATTACTTTTCATTTTGCAACGGAACCGGATATATGTCCGTATCTTTTTGATTCAGCTCCGAATAGGTTCTGTAAATCAGATAGGCAGCAATCAGAAAAGTGATAAAGTCCGATAGGGGCATGGAATACAATACACCATCCAGTGCCCAGCATAACGGCAGTAGCAGAGCAAATCCCACTCCGAAAACAACCTCACGAATCAGAGACAGCAGTGTAGATGACAGGGCTTTTCCCATAGCCTGCAGAAAAATAAAGCAGGCTTTATTGACACAGGCGAAAATCATCATGGAAAGGTAGATGCGAAATGCCCTGACTGCAAATTCAGTGTAATATATACTTTCATTTGCTGCACCAAAAATACCAATCAACTGCTTCGGGAAACATTCCACCAGAATCAAAGCAGCCAAACCAACCAGTGCCTCTGCTGTCAGCAGCTTTGTAAACAGTTCTTTTACACGATGCTTCTTTCCTGCTCCCATGTTAAATCCCACAACAGGGATGCAGCCTGCTGCCATACCAACCACAATAGAAATGACAATCTGAAAGAATTTCATAACGATTCCGACAACGGCCATGGGGATCTGTGCATACTGCTCCTGACCAAATACCGGATCCATGGCTCCGTATTTACGAATCATATTGTTGATAGCAGCCATGGCGGCCACAAGACTGATCTGTGACAGAAAACTGGTGATTCCCAGTATCAGTGTCTTTTTACAGATTTTTCCGGCAAGATGAAAATCTCCCTTTTCCGGTCTGACGATCTTCATATGCAGCAGATACCAGACTGCCAGAATCGCTGTTACAACCTGACCGATTACGGTTGCTGTCGCGGCACCCATCATGCCCCATCGGAATACAAAAATAAAAACCGGATCCAGAATGATATTGACAGCAGCACCCATAAGGGTGGAAATCATGGCAAACTGTGGATTTCCATCCGCACGTATGACCGGATTCATGGCCTGACCAAACATATAAAAAGGAATTCCCAAAGAGATGTAAAAGAAATACTCTTTGGAATGATAAAATGTTTCTGCGTTTACAGTTCCGCCAAACATGGCTATAATCGGTTCCGAAAAAAGCAGATAAAGAACAGCAAGAATGACTCCGCTGACAATCATCATAACCACCGAATTGCCTACACTTTTCTTTGCGTCTGATATTTCTTTTTTACCAAGGCTGATACTGACAAAAGCACAGCAGCCGTCACCAATCATAACGGCGATGGCAAGTGCCACCACAGTCAGCGGAAAGACCACCGTATTGGCTGCATTGCCATAGGATCCCAGATAACTGGCATTTGCAATAAAAATCTGGTCAACTATATTGTACAATGCACCGACCAGCAGGGAAATAATACAGGGAACTGCATATTTTCTCATGAGTTTTCCAACAGGTTCTGTTCCCAGAAATTGATTTGAATGTTCCATAATATTATAATCTCCTTCCATTTCATTTATAGAATAAAGTGGCTGTTACATTTGATTGTTGCAGGCAGCACACCTTTCTATTTTTTCAAGCATTGGCACCTGCCCCTGTAAAAAAGAACTTGAACTCCAGAGCCTCAAAGTCTCAGGTTTTGTGCCGTGGCAGATATACGGATTGGCATGAAGTGCAAAAAAGGATTGCATAAAAAAAGCGTATAGCCTGACGAATGCTGGATTTACGCCAATGGCCACACGCTTTTTTTACGAAAATAACTTTCTTTGACTGAGAGAAAAATCAACTTTGATCATGATAATCAATAATTGTCTGGCAAATATCCTGTTTAGGCTTTCCAAGTGCCATGCCCAGTTCCATATATAACAGATTTTCTGCCAATTCAAAATACTTTTCATCCAATGAAATGATCTTTTTCCCATGACTGAGTCGATCCATTTTTCGATGATAGATCACTTTAATAAGAGATATCAATGCTTCCGGATCATTTGATCGAATCTCATTTTTGTAAATCTGCTCCCGCTGCTTTTCATTATCAACCTGCAGTTCCTGAATTGCAGGAACTTTTTTTATCAGATCCCAGGCTTCTTCTGCAGTCAGGCACGGCCTTAGATTGTATTTTGATGACGTAACCGGAATATAGATTTTTTCTCTGCTGTTTTCAATGGGAATCAGTAAATAATATAAGGCATCATTTTTTACTCCATCCATCTTCGGATGCAGAATATCCTCCACTTTACACACACCGGTAACAGGTTTGCTGATGAATTCTCCAATTTTATATTTCACAAAACTCTCTCCTTACTGCAGCTCTTTTGATTCAATGAATGGTTTCTGTGCATAAAAAAAGCAGCATAGGCGCAACTGGTCTTACGCGTATATGCTGCTCGTTGTTATTCTATTATAAAATGATTTTTATTCCGTTTCAAAAGTAATTTTGCACAAAAAAATCACTTTTTTCTTTTTATTTTTGAAAAAAATACTCTGAACTGTGGTTATGCTAGATAAAAACAGATGTTCTTACCCATGTTTTTTCTGCAGATATTCCAACAGCATCTGCGATACCACCGAATTCGGTGTTTTGGAAAATGCCAGACCAATGGTCCTGCAGCAGGCCGGTTCCAGCGGCCGTGACGTCACGCCGGGCTGGGCAAAGGCTTTCATAACCAGTTCCTGCGAGATGGTTACGCCCAGACCGTTTCGGACAAATGCCATGATAATTGTATCATCCCGAAAGCTGTATGCGATTTCCGGTTTAACAGGACATCGGCTCATGAGATGCTGAATGTCATTATCACAACCCGGTGTCTCGATAATCAGCGGATAGCGAAACAATTCCGGAAGCGTCACACTCTCTTTTTCAGCCAGTGGATGATTTTCCGGAAATACGGCACAAAGGGGATCATCCCATAAGGGATAAAACTTCAGGTCGTCCGCCACAATGGAGGATAAAAAACCACAGTCCACCTGTCCGTGAATAATCCAGTCACGGATCTGATCGTAATTGCCATCCAGTATTTCCACTTCTACCTTCGGATAATTCTTTTTAAAATAATGGATGACTTCCGGCATCCATAGTGTGGTTACACTGGAAAAACTGCCCACCTGCAGCTTTCCTTCCACATTATGGTTAATATTGAATGCCGCCTGCCGGAGTCTTGCTTTCTGATTGGCCATTTCCCGGATGTAGGGCAGCAGCCGTATTCCGCTGTCCGTCAGAGTGACTCCCCGGTTAATACGGGCAAAAAGCTGGACTTCCAGTTCCTCTTCCAGACTTGCCATCATCTGACTGATGCCAGACTGAGTATAATTCAATGCCTCTGCCGCTTTGGAAAAACTGCCGGTTTCACAGACTTTTAAAAAAATATCATAACGATCCTTATGTTCACGCACAAAAACTACCTCATTAAAAAAATTTATGGGGGACAGTAAAATCATTCATTTTACTGATGGATTATCCTATGTTATTCTAATACAGCGTTCTTCGGATTACCAGAGAAAATGTAAAAAAACAAGGAGTTTCAATTATGGAAAAGAAATCGAATCACTTCTCAGGACAAATCGGTTTTGTCCTCGTTGCAGCCGGAAGTGCGGTCGGTGTCGGAAACCTCTGGCGCTTTCCGTATCTGGCCGCAAAAGACGGCGGAGGTCTGTTTTTAATGCTGTATCTGATTCTGGTGCTGACTTTTGGTTTTACACTTTTGGTCTCAGATATTGCCATTGGACGCCGTACACAACAAAGCGCCATCGGTGCGTACACCACAATGAATCCCAGATGGAAATTTCTTGGCATTCTGACCTTTATCGTACCGATGTTGATCATGACCTATTACACCGTCATCGGTGGATGGATTACCAAATATGCTGTAGTCTATCTGACCGGTCAGGCCGAACAGGCTGCCCAGGATGAT
This sequence comes from Lachnospiraceae bacterium, assembly GCA_022781515.1. Classification (GTDB taxonomy): domain Bacteria; phylum Bacillota; class Clostridia; order Lachnospirales; family Lachnospiraceae; genus TWA4. Next base: position 7,688 of record JALETI010000122.1, on the reverse strand, counting down.
TACTTTACATCATTTATCACTTCCCCTGTGGCTCCTGTGGTATTTTCCCTGCTGTTCATGGCGGTAACCGCTCTGATTGTTTATAACGGTGTGGAAGGTGGTATTGAACGGGTATCCCGCTGTATGATGCCAATTTTACTTGTGCTGGTAGTGGTCATTGCTGTTTACTCCGTAACACTCCGGCACACCGATGCTTCCGGTCAGCTCCGTACCGGTATCGATGGATTCCTCTATTATCTGACGCCCCAGTTTGAAGGACTGACAGTAAAACGTTTCTTCCAGATTCTTCTGGATGCCATGAGTCAGCTGTTCTTTTCTCTGAGTGTTTCCATGGGTATTATGATTACATATGGTTCCTATGTGAAACCGGAAGTAAACCTGAATACAGCAGTACGACAGATTGAATTCTTTGATACAGGCGTGGCTCTTCTGGCAGGTGCCATGATCATTCCCGCCGTGTATGTCTTTTCCGGTACAGAAGGTATGAGCGCAGGTCCCAGCCTGATGTTCATCTCCCTGCCCAAGGTTTTCGCTGCCATGGGAAAGGCCGGTGTTGTGGTCGGCATTCTGTTCTTTGTCAGTGCGATCTTTGCTACGCTGACTTCCTGCATTTCCGTACTGGAATCCATTACAGCCAACTGCATGGCCATCTTCCACACAGGCCGGGAAAAAACGGTTCTTGTTCTGTCTGCGATTTATCTGGCTGCATCTGCAGTCATTTCTCTGGGCTACAGTATCTTCTATTTTGAAGTACAGCTCCCCAATGGTTCAACCGGTCAGCTGTTAGATATCATGGATTACATCAGCAACAGTGTCATGATGCCCTTTATCGCCCTGATGTCCACCATTCTGATCGGATGGATCATGACACCTGATTATATCATTGAAGAAATGGAGAGAAACGGAGAAAATTTCCACCGCAAAAAGCTCTATCGTGTAATGAGCCGATACGTGGTTCCGGTGATGATGTTTGCTCTGTTCCTGCAGTCCACAGGAATGATTGGATAAAAATCAGGCCGCTTCTGCACTTGTGTTTTTTAATCACAAATACAGAAGCAGCCTTCAATTAATATCTCTATGTTAAACGCAGAATAAGTTTTCATTCTGCAAGGCGAAGGAATAAGTCGTAGCGGTGACTACATGGAAATCCATCCAAAAGCGTTTGCAACAGAACTGATCAATATAATTGCTGCAAAAATCGGACATAAATACTGAATCATATAATTGAAGATTTTCTTTCTCCGGAAGGTTCCGTTTTCCAGAAGCATTTCTTCTTCCACTTTCTTTATACCTACTACCCTCGTCACCAGCAGGCAGCTGGCAATTGCAGCAATGGGCATCATCACGGAATTGGTAAGGAAATCCGAAAAGTCCAGAAACTGCATTCCCAGTATTCTCACGCATTCCATCGGTCCGTATCCCAGGGACGACAGACTTCCCAGCACCAGCATGATTCCGGCCACAATTACTGTTGATTTCCGTCTGCCCCAGCCCAGTTCATCCTGGAAAGTGGAAACTGCACTTTCCGTCAAAGCGATGGAACTGGTCAATGCGGCACATAGCACCAGAAAGAAAAACACAATTCCAACAAACCATCCCATTCCCATACTCGCAAATACTTTCGGAATGGTAATAAACATCAGTGACGGTCCCGCCTGCAGGGTTTCCGGATTCCCTCCTGAAAACGCAAATACCGCAGGAATAATCATCAATCCTGCCATGATTGCAATACCGGTATCGAAGATCTCCACATTTTTTGTAGCCCCTTCGATGGACACGTCGTTTTTCATATAGGATCCAAATGTAATCAGAATACCCATGGCAATGGACAGTGAATAAAACATCTGTCCCATGGCAGCCACGACGGTCATCCAGGAGAAATTTGACAGATTCGGGATCAGGAAATACTTTACGCCTTCCCATGCTCCCGGTCTGGTTATGGAAAATATAGAAATCACAATGGAAAGGATCACCAGAACCGGCATCATAAATCGTGAAACCCGTTCGACACCATTACGGACACCTGCATAAATAATTGCTGCTGTGAAAAATGTAAATACGATAAAACAGAGTTCAGCCGATACTCCGTCGGAAATAAATTCCCCGAAATAGCCATCGGCTGCCAGCCTGTCCCCGTGTCCCATGAGATATTCTACCAGATATTTCATGACCCATCCGCCAATTACCGAATAATACGGTACGATCAATACCGGTATGATAGCATTGATCCAGCCGCCAAAGGACAGCCAACCGGATTTTCCAAAGGAATGATAGGCACCCACGGGACTTTTTCTCGTCATGCGGCCAATTGCGGTTTCTGCAACGATCATAGTGTATCCAAAGGTCAGAGCCAGCAAAATATAGATCAGAAGGAAGATACCTCCTCCATATTTTGCAGCCAGATACGGAAATCTCCAGATATTCCCCAGACCCACCGAAGCTCCTGCTGCAGACAGTACAAAGCCAAGCTTCCCAGAAAATGTACTTCTTTTTTCCTGATGTTGTTTCATTGTTCTTTCTCCTCACTTGATACTTTTTTCAGCATTGCTGAACTTATTATAAAGTGTATCAGAAAAAAGAAAAAATGAACAGCTATTCCGCTTTACTGTTCCAATTTAATAAAAGAACTGAATTCATGATAACGAGCACGGATCCGGTATTGTGCACCAGTGCCCCCACAACAGGATTCAGGATGCCTGTGATGGCAAGTGCAATGGCGATAAAATTCAATGTCAGTGAAAATGTAAGATTCCATTTAATTGTGGTCATCATTCTCTTTGACAATGACAGCAAATGCGGAAGTTCCTCTATTTTGTCGTCCACAAGAGCAATATCTGCCGCATCCACCGCAATATCACTTCCCACACCTCCCATTGCAATTCCAACATATGCCTTCTTCAATGCCGGTGCATCGTTAACCCCATCACCAATCATACAGATTTTATGTCCCAGTTCCTGCGATTTTTCTATATAATTCAGTTTATCTTCCGGCAGACAGCCTGCCTTTACTTTAGATATGTGCAGTTGACGGGCAATTACATTGGCCGCCCGTTCATTATCTCCGGTCAGCAGAACAGGATCCGCACCGGCGCGGATCATTGATTTCATCACCTTCGACATATCGTTTCTCAGAACATCTGCCATTGCAGTAATTCCTGACGGAATTCCATTCACCGCTGTGTAAATCACGGTACACCCCTGATCCAGGTATTCCTGTCCTTTTTCAGCAAGTCCATCCGTTTCAATCTGATTTTCTGCAAGAAATCGGAGATTGCCTGCAAAGATTGCTTTCCCTTCCACTTTTGCTTTCACACCTCTTCCGGGAACCATTTCAAATTCATCCGGTTTGCCGACTGCTTTTCCAGTCTCCCGGACAAAACAGTCCACCAGGGATTTTCCCAGGGGATGTTCAGAAGTTTTCTCCGCAGCTGCAGTAAAATAATAAATTTCAAAATCGGAATAGTTTTTACTTATACTCGTCACTGCAATTACTTTCGGCTTTCCGACTGTCAGTGTCCCGGTTTTATCAAAACATATTTTTGAAACCATGGACAGTTTTTCCAACGCATCCCCTTCTTTGACCAGGAGTCCATGCTTTGCTGCATTGCCGATTGCCGCCATTACCGCAGTGGGCGTGGCAAGAACCAATGCACAGGGACAAAAAACCACAAGGATGGTGACTGCACGGATTATTTCTCCGGAAAGAAACCATGTCAACGCAGCCGCTGAAAGTGCAATGATAACAATCCAGGTTGCCCATCGATCAGCGATACCAACAATTTTTGCTTTTCCCGCATCCGCCGTCTGAACCAGACGAATTAATCGCTGAATCGAACTGTCTTCTCCGACTCTGGCTGCTTTCATCTCAAAAGCACCATATTGATTGACCGTACCGGATAATACTTCATCTCCCACTGTCTTATCCACCGGAAGGGATTCCCCTGTGATAACAGCCTGATTGATGGATGTATGACCGGAAGTGATAACACCATCAACCGGAATCGTTTCACCGGGAAGTACACGGAGAATTGCATTCACATCCACCTGTTTCGCAGGAACCATGGTTTCCTGATCGCCGCAAACCACCCTTGCTGTCTGCGGTGTCAGCTTCACCAGCTTTTCGATACCGGATCGAGCTCTGGCAACAGTCAGTTCCTCCAGTAATCCGCCGATCTGCATGATGAAAGCAATCTCACCGGCAGCAAAATGCTCCCCTATGCAGACAGACGCAATCAGTGCCAGTGATACCAGCACATCTGCTCTGATATCGAACTCTGTAACAAGACCAATAAACGCCTCCACAATAATAGGTACACCACAGAGGATGATAGCCACCCATGCCGCATCAAATGGCATGGAAAATAAATGGAACATACTGCATACAAGCGCTGTACCGGACAATAGCAGAAAAGCAATATCTTTTTTCGTTCCTCCTGCTTCCATAAACATTTCTATTTTCTGCATAAATGATTTCATTGACTTTCTCCTTTCCATACCATACGGGGTATGGGTATATTATACCCATAGGGGTATAGGTTTGTCAACGGGTAAAAAAATGACAGCCGCATGTTATGCAGCTGTCTGAAAAACAGTATTTTAGCCCATATTTGCAAAACGCTCAACGGCTTTTGTAAATTCCTCAATTGTCTTATCCGTATCACCATGCTTCAGGCCATCTTTTACACAGTGTTTAATATGTCCTTCCAAAACAATCTGTCCGCACTTGTGAATGGCTGACTTGGCGGCATTCATCTGAGAAAGAATATCTTCGCAGGGCACATCCTCATCAATCATCCTGTCAATTGCATTGAGCTGTCCGATGATCTTTTTAATCCTTCTGTGAAGATTGTCCGAATCCATACATTGCTTCATCTGTCGCTCCTCCTATACCATAAGGGGTATATGTATATTATACATGAGCTGGGGGAAAAGTCAATGTGTGGTCATGACTGTTGATGACAGCATTTCTTTATTTGCAATATCCATTGCCAGTTTCAGAGAAGGATAAATTCCTATTAATTCAAATCGACGCTTGCGGCGATTTGGCGCCGGATTCGGTTTGCGAAGCAAACATTTTCCTATTCGAATCCATGCGCATATCCGCTGTTTTTTATGCATGGACTGCAATGTAGCGGAAGGAATGGCGGTGCAGCGGACGTCATATCCGTCTTTACCAGGATTTATCAATATAAAGACGTTCCAAAGTAAATCCCCGTCCCTTGACTTCCAGTACCTTTTCAATGGTGACAAAGGCTTCCGGATCAATCTCTTCAATCAGGCGGAGCGCTGCACGGTTCTGGTAGGAACGCATCACTGATTCTACTTTTTTAATCGGTGTTTTTGTATAGCCGCTTTCCGCATAGGTCATGGTTACACCGAAATCATTTTCAATCAGATGACTTGCCAGTTCCTCGTACTTTTCAGATACAATGGAAAATTTCAGTCGATCTTCTCCGAAGGTCAGAACGGACTGCAGAGAGCGAGTCATAATAAAGGTGTAAATGACTCCGTATATGACGAATGTAATATTGGAAAATGGTATCTGGCAAACCATAATGATGGTGTCAAAAACATTGATCAGCATATCCACCCGCTTGTGGAATAATTTGGATATAACCAGAACCGGAATATCCATACCGCCTGTGGAACCGCCGGAACGCATTACAATTCCGATCCCTGCTCCGCATACAATACCACCGCAGATGGATGCCAGCATGATATTGTCCGCAATCGTCGTAATAACCGGTATCTGTTCGAATACAGCAAGGGACATCGGAAAAAACAACGAGGATAAGATGGATCCGATCACCAGCTCCTTTCCATAGAAAAAATACCCGATGGGCAATACCAGAATATTCAGAGCCAGAGCAAAGACCGATACATTCATCCCGGTCAGCCGATGCAATACCAGGGCAATACCTGTGGATCCACCCACAATAATATGAAACGGTTCAACAAATGCACAGACACCAAATGCCAGCATGGAAGAACCGATCAAATTCAAAAGAATGGATTTGATCTGCCTTTTTATCACTTCGTTATTCATATCTGCTGCTAACTTTTTCTCCTTTCAAACTGAAATAAGTCATTATAGTAATAGATTTTGCATTTTTCCGTCACTTATCCGCAGATACAGACAGAAATCACCATTTAGCCAGTTCTTTTCGTTTCTTCCTGCGCATCCGGTTAATATGTCGTTCAAAATCACCGCTGCGAAGCAATTCTGTAAGCACATACTGATCAAACACCGGTACAGTACAGGAGTAAAACCCCAGTTTTTCATTGTACAGTTCCACCATATTCTCTGGCAGGATCATATACCCGATTCGGACCGATGGTGCAATTGTTTTGGAAAAGGTATTGACATAGATTACATTTTGTCCACCGGACATGGAGAACAGGGAATCCTCTGCCTTACTGGATACTGTCAGTTCTGAATCAAAATTATCCTCAATAATAATCCCATTTCGCAGGGCCGCCCACTGCAGATATTCATGTTTTTTGGGAGCCCCCACGGATATCCCAGATGGAAAGCTGTTAAATGGTGTAGTATGTAAAACGGCAGCATCGGTCTGCCGCAGTTGTGCGGAATCAATGCCATCGGAACGAAGTGTCAGCAGATCACAGGAGATTCCGAATGCCTCATATACTTTTCGAATCTTATCATAAGAAGGATTCTCGATGGCAAATCGGATATGTTGTCCCATCATCTGTGCAATTAATCCATACAGATATTCCGCACCGGATCCGATGATCACCTGATGGGAGCTGATATGAATGCCGCGGCTTCTGGCCAGATATGCACAGATTTCTGTCCGCAGTTCTGCACATCCGTGATTGGGAGATTTGGTAAGGATTTTTTCTCCATAATCCAGAATAACCTTCCGCATGGTCTTTGCAAGAACGCTGTAAGGAAATTCCCCTGTCTTATGGGATTCCACACGATGCTGGACATCTGAATGAAGCGGAGTCTCCCTGATAGGAAATGCGGCATCCTGAAAATCATCTTTACGGAAGATTACAAAACATCCGCTCCGGATTCTCGTTTCTATGTATCCTTCATCACTCAATAATTCTATGGCATGTTTTACCGTAATCACACTGACACCGGTTTCCACAGACAGGGTCCGTTTGGATGGAAGTTTGCTTCCATAGGGGTAGGCACCATTGATAATATCTTCCCGAAGCTGCTGATACAGCTGAAGATATGCCGGAAGACGGCTGTTATTATCCATTAAATAGTTCATCTGGTTATATCATTCACTTTTATTTTGGGCATTTCTATTTACTCAGATTTATTGTATTCTTTACCCCATCAAAAGTAAAGGAGAAAATAACTATGAACCAGAAACAATCAGGAACAATGACTACAATCAGACTGACTACAACCGCCCTTCTGATGGCGATGAATGTGGCACTCAGTTCTTTCGGTGTCCCGGTACCCGGCGGACACTTATATCTGAATGATATCGTCATCTGTCTGGCAGCGATTCTGCTGAATCCCTTTGAAGCATTTATCGTCGGCGGCGTTGGTGCTTTTCTCGGTGATTTCTTTTTCTATCCGGCTCCCATGTTTGTCTCATTGGTAACACATGGTCTCCAGGCTGTTGTGATTTCACTGATTTCTCATAAGGTCATGCAGAAAAAACCTCGTCTTGCATCCGGAATCGGTGTTGCAGTGGGAGCAG